>CAKRAY010000066.1 GCA_934296355.1 uncultured Clostridia bacterium | reverse complement strand
AAGGCGTTCCCCCTTACTGTATCCCCCTAAGGGGAAAATACAAAAAGCGTCGTTTTCGTATTTTCGTATTATACCGTTAACCTTTTCTCTTCGCTATATAAAAGTTTATACGCGGGTATATGCTTATAGAAGAATATTGTCGGTTCGCGAAGATTGGGTGAAGCGTCACACGCTTCCGCGAAAATGCGATGCAACGTGCGTACGTTGCAAAAGTGTCATGTCCACAATTTCGTATTATAACGGTACCGGTCGTTCGGCGGTGTAACAGATGCTTGACAACCCTACATTATTCGTCACTCGGTTTTAATTGTTGCTATTGACAATGATTATATTGAATGTTATATTAGAATATAATAATAATCGGTTATAATAACCGAAAATTTTATGGAGGAATTATGAAAAAACTTAAAAGTTTATTGATGCCTTTGACGATAGCGTTGGTTTTCATTGCTTTCTTAATGACAATGGTTGCGTGTTCACCGACAAATGATCCCAAATCTAACCCGGACGATGGCGGCAGTACCGTAACTCCGCCGGATACGGATAATACAGAACTTTCTAAAACCAAGATTTTGGACATCATTTCTAAAATTCAAACGCCGGATAATGTCAAATACAGCATTACTGCCCCAAATTATATGTTTGACGCTCAGATAGGAATTAAAAATTCTAAAAAGTATTCTAAAGCTTCCTATGATTCCGATTTGGTTACTTTCGGATATGTTAATTCCGCTCCCGTCTGTATAAAAGACGATTACAATGGAACATCCTGGCATTATACGTCGCATTATGCGGTCGATTCCAACTTCGATAGCTTAAAAAGTCAGATTTACCGATACATAGACTTATTGAAGATTTACACTTCGGGAGCCGGCGAAAAATATGGTATTTTATATATCAACGAAGCGACTTATCTGTTAAACGAAGCGGATGACTCTATTTCGTTCAACGTTTCCGTTCCTATGGATCAACAGAACGGAACAATTGCAGATCTGACAATATCCGCCGACCTTTCAAAAGATTATAAATTGAATAGCTTACAATTTTTCTTGCTGCCTCGAAAGGAATATATCCCCGATTGTTATGCGACAATAGCCGAAGACTATATTAGATGCGAATATACGTATTGCGAACCGGACGATATTGTGCTTACCGGCACGCAAAGTGAAATCACAGAAATGTCAATCGGAACGTCAACTGCGGATATGCCCGACTCGTTTAACGATACCGTACCCTACCTCGTTGACGGAAAAATCAATAAGGTCACTCTTCCCGAACCTTTGACGAACGGCAATCTGATTTTCGAAGGTTGGTATTACGACTCCGATTTCAAATACCCTGTCGTTGACAATAAATTTGAATTGGGTACGACTAAGTTTTACGCCAAATGGAATAATCCCGCATTTACCGTTGAACTCAACGGCGGTTCGTTAACCGAGGAAGAAACCGAAAATCTTAAATATTTCTCCAATAACGTTTATGAATTATCTCCTACCAAAGACGGTTATAAATTCGACGATTGGTATTCGGACGAAAGTTGCACGACGCCTATATCCTCTTATACGACATACGACAAAGTTTACGCCGGTTGGAAAAAACTTATAACGGTTACTGCGGTGGCGGAAGATATTTCTTATAAAATTGCGCCTATTACCGCAGGATGCTCTTGCTACGCAATTAAAAACTCTCTGCCTAATGACGTTATAAAGAAAGGTTATTTATTCGAAGGTTGGTACCTCGATAAAGAATTTACCAAACCGCTAGACGAATGTACGGAAGACTTTACCTCCGACATATCCGTTTACGCTAAATTCCAAAAAGGTTATGCCGTCGACATTGACTATGACACAATGTCTCCATCCCCTTCCGTTCCCAACTATATCAGTATTCCCACAACAGGAACAGTTGAAGACCTCTATAATATTTTATATTCCAAAGTCGATATTTCAGATATCTTCTTCCTTAACGACGGAAAAGAATTATACGGTTTTTCTTACAACAAGAACGGATCGGATGTAGATTATTATCCTACCGGAGATACAAAAATCTATGCTGTATATAAAGAACCTCTCGTTATTAAATATAAAGTAGGCGACCGGAATATCGAGACTTATTTCCATTCCGTTCAGCACGAAAGACGCGAAGGCCGCAATTTCGAATATATAATTATGGAAATAAAGGCCAATGGGAGGATTGGTATTGATACAAAAACATACGCAATATCCGGCTGGTATTTCGATCCGGAATATACTACGGCTATCGATTTAAGCGCCGTTCCTTCCGACGCGGTTACGTTATACGCTAAAGTTATCGAAAAACCCCGTTATGTCCTTTCGTATTCCAACGATTCTCAAATAACGCTTTATTTAGAATATTATTCCGGATACGGATTAAAAAACCTGAACGATCTTCTGAAACATAATAATGCCCTTTCATATCGTGACGATAATTATAACGGCTACTCCGTTCATATCCCTGACGGCAAGATTTTTGACGGCTGGTATAACGATCCGGGATTGACGAAACGTACGGATTTATCCGCGCAGTTAATCAAAGAAGGACAAGTTACTTTATACGCTAAACTTATAGACAATATAACGGTTACTTTACAAGGCGGAAATACTTACACGGAATCCGACGGCTGGCATATCCATCTCAATAACGGCAATAACACTATATATTTAAGCGAATATGCAGATTATTTTGCTTATTCATCGGAAAAAATTTCTTTCTATACTTATATTACAAGAAACGTTATAATCGAATTCTATAATGATGAAACATCCGCTTACGGCTATCTGGAAGGACTCTATACCGATATCGAATGTACTTCCCCTGTCGATATAAACGAAATCCCGTCCGAAAATACCGTCTGGTATTATAAAATATCCATAAGCAAATAAAATTAAACATAAAAAAAAGACCGTTTTGAGTTTTTCAAAACGGTCTTTTTTTTATTAAAACTTTTATAATTGTTCGAGCAAATCTCTTAAATCTTCTTCCGAAAGTTTTCCCAAATCGGTAAGTTCGTCTTTCCCGTCGCCCCCGATAAGAGAAGCGTATTCTACGGAAGGCTCTTCTTTTAATCTCCTCTTTTCGCTCAGGTAATCCGACATTGCGTTTCCGAAATCGTTCGCCATATTTCTCTCCATCTCATCAATCCATGCAACTCTCCGAAAGGTGTATTTGCGTTGCAAATAGTGATATTGTATACGTTGTAGACAGTAATAAAGTTATGGTTAATATATATTAAATAAATCCTTAACTCGTCGCAAGACGAATATGACTTACTATAGTTGCCGTGGTAGCAAATGTTACGTTTCGGCAAATTCTGTGGATAACTCTTATGCGAAATGTGGATAACTCGGGCATTTTTGTGGATAACTCGGGCGGTTTTCCACAAAACTCTTAAAATAACCTTACCGTTAAGCCGATTTTGGGGTTCTTTTTCGGCGGTAAGATTATAGTTTACGACTGCCTTAACGACTTATTTTTTTCATCGCTACATTGACTTTTATCTTACGCGATGATAAAATAATTAAAGATTTATTCGTTACTAAAATAAACGGAGTATTACCGATGAAAAAGTATTTTCAAGCGGAAATCGAATGCGCTTCGATCGGAGATATCAAAAAAATGCAAAACGAAAAACTCGTTAAGCAAGTCCGACACGTTTTCGACAACGTTCCCTATTACCGAAATTTAATGATAAAAGCGGGGGTTTCTCCCGATGATATACGCTCGACGGACGACCTTTATAAACTGCCGTTCTTGTCGAAAAAAGATTTACGCGACGCCTATCCGTCGGGTATGCTCGCCGTGCCTATCAAAGACTGCGTGCGCATACACTCCACGAGCGGAACTACCGGTAAACGCGTGGTCGCTTTTTATACCAAACACGACCTCGATTTATGGTCGGACTGTTGCGCGCGCGCCCTCGTCGCCGCGGGCGGTTCGGAAGAAGACGTGGTTCAAGTCGCGTACGGCTACGGACTTTTTACGGGCGGCGCGGGACTTAACGACGGTTCGCACAAAGTAGGCTGCCTTACCCTTCCGATGTCGAGCGGGAATACCGAACGACAAATTCAGTTTATGCGCGACCTCGGCACGACGATTCTTTGCTGTACGCCCTCTTACGCCGCGCATATCGGAGAAACGCTTAAAGAATGCGGCATAACGCCGGCGGAACTGAACCTCAAAGCGGGCATTTTCGGCGCGGAACCCTGGACGGAAGAAATGCGTAGAGATATAGAAAAATCCCTCGGCATCAAGGCGTACGATATTTACGGCCTTACCGAAACAAGCGGACCGGGAATCGCTTTCGAGTGTTCGGAACAAAGCGGCATGCACATAAACGAAGACCACTTCTTAGCGGAAATCATCAACCCCGATACCGGCGAAGTTTTGCCCGAGGGCGAAAAAGGAGAACTCGTCTTCACTTCGCTCGACAAAGAAGCCTTCCCCTTGCTCAGATACCGCACTCGCGATATTTGCGTTTTGAAACATTGTAAATGCGGCTGCGGAAGAACTTTCATAAAAATGTCCAAACCCATGGGTAGAAGCGACGATATGATGATTATACGCGGCGTAAACGTATTCCCGTCGCAAATAGAAACCGTACTCTTGGAACAAGGCTACACGCCGAACTATCGCATAGAACTCGACCGAGTCAACAACAGCGACACCTTCGACATATACGTCGAATTGTCTTCCGAACAGTTCAGCGATAAAATAAAAGACATCTCTTCGCTCGAAAAAGAACTTGCGAGCGCAATGAAAGTCATGCTCGGCATCAGCCCGAAAATGCACCTCGTCGCGCCGAAATCCATCGAACGCAGCGAGGGAAAAGCGGTCAGAGTCGTCGATAAACGTAAACTTCACGATTAGTATAAAAGGAGTAAAGCAATGAAACAACTTTCCATTTTTATCGAAAACGAAAAAGGCAAACTCGCCGAAGTAACCGGATTGCTCGCCTCTCACGGCATAAATATCCGCGCGCTCAGCATCGCCGATACCGAGGAATACGGCATACTTCGCATCATCGTAGACAGAACGGAAGAAGCCCACGAAATGCTCGAAGAAGCCGGCTTTCTTACCAAAATAAATAACGTCGTTTGCGTAGAACTCGACGATAAACCGGGGTGCCTGAATAATATCTTGCGCGCCCTTTCCGACGCCGAAATATCGATAGAATACACTTACGCCTTCACCACGAGCGAAAAAAACAAAGCCCTGATGGTCTTCCGCGTAAACGATAAAGACAAAGCGATAGACGCGTTGAAGTCCGTCGGAATTCACGCTGCGCTATAATTGACTTTGCGTGTTTAAGGTAACCGAAATTGCAGTTTCGGCAACACAAACGCCTCGTTTCGCGTTCGAGCGTTTTCGAGAAAACGCTTAACTTTTCGTTTGCGAATTTTTACGCGAGCGGAGAACGGCAGCACGCGAGTATGCGTACGCGGGCGCATTTATATATATAATATAATAAAAATCAAAAATATCGGCAAAAACCTTTGACAAAGGCGCATTTTTGTGGTATATTTGACTAGCACCTTTAGAAGGTGTAATTTTTTTCGGAGGTAAATAGTTTTATGGCGGCAGCAGGCAACAGAGTCAAAATTACCCTCGCATGCACGGAATGCAAGCAACGTAATTACGACAAGCAAAAAAACAAGAAAAATACTCCTGACAGAATGGAAGTAAAAAAGTATTGCAGATTCTGCAAAAAACATACTGTTCATAAGGAAGCAAAATAAGCAAAGCGGAGGTAATCTATGGCTAAGAACAAGACACAGTTGGATATGACTCCCGTAGAAGTCACCCCGACCGCTCAACCGGAAGCAACAGCCAAGACCAAAAATAAAAACGCAAAGAACCCGGGTCAAAAGAAACGTAAAATAGCGGTATTCTTTAACGGAATAATCAGCGAACTGAAAAAAGTAAGATGGGCTAAGTTCAAATCCACCAAGACCGACAAGGGCGTACTTGCGCAAACGGGAACCGTACTCATAATCGTAGCGGTATTTATCGTTATCATTACGGCGTTCGACTTAGGTTTCTCGGAACTTCTCGGTTTGCTTATCGGCGCGGCGAGTTAATTATTTCTAATTAGTTTTCGCGCGCAAAAAAACAGTTTAGGAGTGAATTTATGGAAGCAGAAAACACCGTTAATACCCCAAAGGTTCCTTCGTGGTATGTAATCCATGTCTTTTCGTCATACGAGTTGATGGTAAAAAACAATCTCGAATTGATGATAGAGAACAATCATCTCCAAGATTTTATTTTTGAGATTTCCATTCCCGTAAAGGAAGAAATCGTTGAAAGAAACGGTAAACGTAAGGTCGTAGAGAGAAAGAAATTCCCCGGATACGTGTTCATCAAGATGATACACACGCAAGAAGTCGGATATCTGGTAATTAACACCAGAGGCGTAACGGGCTTCTGCGGACCGCAAGGAAAACCCCTTCCCCTCACCGATGAAGAAATCAAGAAAATGGGACTTGAACAAAGAGACGCGGAAAGTCTCGATATAAGAGAAGGCGACCTCATAAGGGTTATCAGTGGCGCATTCGAGTCGAACTTAGGTACAATCGACAAGATTTACGCCGACAAACAGAAAGTCAAAGTCACTATGCAACTTTTCGGAAGAGAAACGCCGGTTGAACTCGAATTCAACCAAATCGAAAAAGTTTCTTCGGACACGAAGTTCGACGATTGATTTTCAACATTTTATATTGATATATACGCTATAAACTACTTTATAACTTATATAGAAATTTATGGGAGAACGTTAAAATTCACACTTACATCATTAACGTTCGCATGTACCAAGTAGTCGAAGGAGGAATTGACTATGGCAAAGAAAATTTCAGCAGTAGTAAAACTACAATTGCCCGCAGGAAAGGCAACCCCCGGACCGCCTGTAGGCTCCACCCTCGGTCCTCACGGTATCGCTATACCGATGTTCACCAAGGAATTTAACGAAAAAACGGCTAAAGAAGCGGGACTTATTATTCCTGTTATCATAACCATTTACGCAGACCGTTCTTTCTCGTTCGTTCTTAAGACCCCTCCGGCACCCGTTCTTATCAAGAAAGCGTGCGGAATCGAAAGCGGCAGCGCAGTTCCTAACCGTACCAAGGTAGCGAAAATTACCAAGGCGCAAGTAGAGGAAATTGCCAAAATGAAGATGCCCGACCTTAACGCGGCAAGTCTCGAATCTGCTATCAGCATGATTGCGGGTACGGCTCGCAGTATGGGCGTAACCGTTGTTGACTAAGGAGGTTAGACATGAAAGTAGGAAAGAAATATGCAGATTCTGTAAAAGCGTACGATAGAAGCAAAGCGTACGACACTGCCGAGGCGATGAAAATCGTAGTAGACACGGCTAAAGCAAAGTTTGACGAAACTATCGAACTTCACTGCAAATTAGGCGTAGACCCCAGACATGCCGACCAACAAGTAAGAGGCGTTGTCGTTCTTCCCCACGGAACCGGTAAAACTCTCCGCGTTCTCGTAATCACGAAAGGCGCTAAAGCCGACGAGGCTACTGCTGCGGGCGCCGATATCGTAGGCGGAGAAGAAATCGTTCAAAAAATCCAAGGCGGATGGTTTGACTTCGACGTATGTATCACCACTCCCGATATGATGGGACTTGTAGGTAGATTAGGTAAATTGTTAGGACCTAAGGGCTTAATGCCTACTCC
>CAKRAY010000065.1 GCA_934296355.1 uncultured Clostridia bacterium | reverse complement strand
CGAAAAATGTGAGGAATAGATAATGTCAAATATAGTTTTGGTAGGATTGCCCGGTTCGGGCAAAACGTCGTTAGGTAAAACCTTGTCGGCAATGTTGAAAACCGAGTTTTACGACGCCGACGAAGCAATAAGTTACGTTACGGGTAAAACTGTTAAAGAACTTATAAAAACCGACGGCAAAAAGGCGTATGCGGAGCAAGAAAAAAAAGCGGTAAGAGCGTTCTCGCATTTAGACGACGCGATAATCGCAGTCGGCGCGCTTGCCGTAAAGGACGAAGAAAACGTGTCGCTTCTTAAGGAAAACGGCATATTGGTGTTCGTGGAACGCGACTTAGATAAACTCGTTTCGGATAAGTTCACTGCAAAGCAAACGGAAAAAATGGCGCAAGAATTATTGCCGCTTTACGAAAAACACGCGCACTTTGCCATTGATAACAACAGAACCGTTTTTGAAACCGCCAAAAACCTACTTTCTCGTTTGGGAATAGGCGAATAACATGCTGATAGATTTTCATTGCCATGTTTTTCCCGAAAAAATCGTCGAACGGGCGATAAATCTTTTGTCCGTAAACGCGGGCGGAATCGAACCTAATTACGACGGTTCGTTAAAGGGGTTAAAGAGGTATATGAAAGAGCAGGGCGTAGACGTCGCCGTTGCTTTGAGCATCGCCACCAACGCACACCAAATGGCGTCGGTAAATAACTTTGCGGCTTCGATAAATAGCGACAACATAGTCGCGTTCGGTTCGGTTTATCCCGACGCGCCCGACGCCTTGGACGAACTGGAAAGAATAAAAGAATTAGGCTTAGTCGGCGTAAAGTTTCATCCCGAATGTCAGGCGTTTTGCGTTTCCGATGAGAAAATGATGCCTATTTACAAAAAAATAGGAGAACTCGGCTTGATTACGATTTTCCACGCCGGCGGGGATTTGGGGTATTTGCCGCCCTACGGCTGTATGCCCGAGGACGCCGTTAAAGTCGTCGATTTGTTCTCATCTCCGGTCGTTTTCGCTCATTGGGGAGCGTATTATTATCCCGAAAAAACGTACGAATACTTGGCGGGTAGAAACTGTTATTTCGACACCTCTTTCGGTTACGGTACCGTTCCGAAACCGCTTGCGGAAAAAATCGTGGAAAAACACGGCGTAGATAAACTTCTTTTCGGCTCGGACGGTCCGTGGAGTAACGTGGCGCGCGAAAAGCGTTATATAGAACTTCTCGGATTGTCGCAAGAAGAAAAAGATTTGATTTTTCACAAGAACGCCGAAAAACTTCTTAAATTATAAAAAAACACCCGAGTTCGCAATTTATAAACTCGGGCTTTTTTTTGTTTTCTTCCGATTATTTTTTACGCGGTCACGATTCTGCTTGCGTCGTGTAAGCCGAGTAGGTCTATGGCGTTTTCTCTCATTTTATATTTAAGTATCTTACCTGCGGCGTTCATAGGAAAAGACTCCACGAAAGCGACGTATTTAGGCGTTTTGTGCTTAGCCATGTGTTCAAGCACGTAAGTTTTTAATTCCTCTTCGGTCATGGCTTCGCCGTCGTTCAGAATAACGCAAGCCATAATTTCTTCGCCGTATTGTTCGTCGGGTACGCCGATTACTTGTACGTCCTTTACTTTCGGATGAGTGTAAATGAATTCTTCTATCTCTTTGGGATAAATATTCTCGCCGCCGCGGATAATCATATCTTTAATTCGTCCGGTAATTTTGTAATAACCCTCGGGCGTTTTTCTCGCAAGGTCGCCGGTGTGTAACCAACCGTCTTTGTCGATTGCCGCGGCGGTCGCGGAGGGCATTTTATAATAGCCTTTCATTATGTTGTATCCGCGCGCGACAAACTCTCCGTCCGTACCGAAAGGAAGTTCCTCGTTCGTTTCGGGGTCGACGATTTTACATTCCACGCCGAATATAGCCGCGCCTACCGTGTTGACTCTCGTTTCGAGCGAATCGGTAATCTTGCTCATCGTCGTTGCGGGCGAGGCTTCGGTTTGTCCGTAAGTAATGCATATTTCTTTCATATTCATTTTTTCAACGACTTCTTGCATTACCTTAATAGGACATGGGCTTCCCGCCATAATTCCCGTGCGCATATAAGAAAAATCGGTCGTAGGGAAATCGGGGTGATTCAGCATCGCGATGAACATAGTGGGTACGCCGTGGAACGCGGTTATTTTTTCTTTATTTATGCACGCCAAACCTTTACGGGGAGAAAATGCGGTAATAGGACACATGGTCGTACCGTGCGTAACGCTCGCGGTCATTGCGAGTACCATTCCGAAACAGTGGAACATGGGTACTTGAATCATAAGTCTGTCGGCGGTCGATAAATCCATACAATCGCCGATTGCTTTACCGTTATTGACGACGTTATAATGCGTCAGCATTACGCCCTTAGGAAAGCCTGTGGTTCCCGAAGTATATTGCATGTTGCATACGTCGTATTTGGTTATTTTCTTTCTGCGATTTTCTACTTCGTCGTAGGGGACGTTTTTCGATAACGACAAAGCGTCGCTCCAGGAATAACATCCGGGTTGTTTGCTTTCTATGGTTATAATGTTTTTCAAAAACGGCAAACGCGCCGAATCGAGTTGACCGGGAAGAGAAGTTTTTAACTCGGGGCAAATCTCATTGATTATGGCAACGTAATCCGAATCTTTGCATTTGTCGATCATAACCAACGTGTGCGTGTCGGACTGTCTCAATAGGTATTCGGCTTCGTGAATTTTGTACGCCGTGTTTACCGTTACCAGTACCGCGCCTATTTTGGTCGTAGCCCAAAACGTTATGAACCATTGCGGAACGTTAGTCGCCCAAACGGCAACGTGGTCGCCGCGTTTAACGCCCATGGCGATAAGTGACCGAGCGAAGTTGTCTACGTCGTCTCTGAATTGCCTATAAGTCCTCGTGTAATCGAGTTCGGTATAGCGAAAAGCGTATTGTTCGGGGAATTCCTCGCAAATTCTGTCTAATACGTCGGGAAACGTTTCGTCGATAAGCGTTTCTTTCGGCCAGACGTATTTGCCGGTATGCGCGCGATTGTCTTGTAAAACGCGCGATTTTCTCTTGTATCTTTCCATATAATTTGCAAACTGCGGAACGATAATGCCCGCGTCGCAAAGTTCGCTCGACCAACGTTTTACCCATTCGAGAGAAATAAAACCGTCGTATTTAATGGTTTTAAGCGCGTCGAAAACCTCATTAAGCGGCATCGTGCCTTCGCCCATCAGTTTGTAGACGATTGTTTCGCCGCATTTTACGCTGTCTTTTATATGAACGTATTTTATATAATCTCCGAGATTGTCTACCGTGCGCTCGGGGGATTCGTTCATAAACCTATAAGGATGATTTACGTCCCATAGCGCGGCTACGTTTGCGCTGCCTACGGCGTCCAAAAGCCTTCTTAAACGCATTGTGTCGGCAAAAACCCCGTTTGATTCCACGAGTAAAATCACGTCTTCCGCTTGCGCGATTTTGCTTACTTTTTTCAAAAAATTGACGATATATGCGTCGTCTACTTCGCCTTCCGGTTGCGGCTCCGAATCACCGAGAACTCTGACGTATTTGCAAGAAAGTCTTTTTGCGAGTTTGACGTACTCGGTAAGTTCGTTATAGTTTTCGAGTTCTTTTTCTTTGAACTTTAAGGAGCAACCCGAACTAAGACAGGAGATGACGAGTTGTTGCTCTTCTAATTTTTTTACCGTTCCGTCGATTTTCGAGGGCGTAAAAGGTCCCGCTTTATAAGCGTATAAATCGTTGCCGAGTCCGCGAATTTCTATTCCGTCCAAGCCGAAATCTTTAGCCATGGAGCAAATCTCGGTCCAAGTAAAGTCGGGGCATGCAAGCGTGGAAAAACTAAGTTTCATAAACACCTCATTTGTATAATATAGTATCTATATTAGCACCCGATAAAAATAAATGCAAACGTTACGATTGCGTTTATAGTCGCCGATAAGTTTTTACGTCGATACGATTTACCTAAAAAGTAAGTTCTTTGTAAAAACCATTGCTAAAAACGAAAAAGAGTGATATAATACAAGAAAAGCGGTAGACAAAATTCGTTTTGTCACGCCTCGATGACGCAATTAAATTATGCGAAAGTAGTTCAACGGTAGAGCGCTGCCTTCCCAAGGCAGTTGTTGCGAGTTCGAATCTCGTCTTTCGCTCCATTAAAAAGAAAAGAAGAACAAGCGTTTTTGTTCTTTTTTTTTTTATTTAAAAATTGACAATAAAATTGGTAATTTTAATGTTATTTGTATCTACGGCAACAAATAAGTAATAAAACTTAAAATATTGTCGGGTTTTAGGAAAAATTCAAAAAAAATCGCGTCGGGTATTGATTATTAATTTCTCATATGTTATTATATTAATATATGAGATATTGATAAAAGGGAAGATGCTGAGGGAATTCAAATTTCAGGAGATTATTTGGCAATGACAGCCGTTAAAGATATAATAAAAAAATTGACGTTAGACGAAAAATGCGCCCTTTGCTCGGGCGTGACGAATTGGAACACCACGCCTATATCGAGGCTTAACGTTCCGACGATTGTAGTTAGCGACGGACCGCACGGATTGAGAAGAGAGCAAGAAAATCCCGACGTTGCGAATATTATGCAAGAATCTCGTCCCGCAACTTGTTTTCCGCCCGCGGTCACGCTGGCGAGCAGTTGGGATAGAGAGATTGCGGCGAAAGTAGGTTCCGCTATAGCGGAAGAATGCATAGATCAAGAAGTCGACGTAGTGTTAGGACCCGGCGTTAACATTAAGCGCGATCCTCGTTGCGGTCGTAACTTCGAATACTTTTCCGAAGACCCGTATCTGGCGGGAGAAATGGGCGCGAGTTACGTTAACGGCGTTCAAAAGCATAACGTAGGAACGTCTTTGAAGCATTTTTGCGCGAATTCGCAAGAATATAAGCGTATGACGATAGATAGCGTCGTGGACGAAAGAACGATGAGAGAAATCTATCTTCCCGCTTTCGAAAACACCGTAAAGAAGGCGCAGCCTTATACGATTATGTGTTCTTATAACCGCATTAACGGCGAATACGCCGCCGATAACAAGTACGTTCTTACCGATATTCTTCGCGACGAATGGGGCTTCGCGGGTATAGTCGTATCCGACTGGGGCGCGACCAACGACAGAGTAAAGGGAATTTTAGCGGGTATGGACTTAGAAATGCCCACAAGCAACGGTGAGAGAGATAAACTTATTAAAAAAGCGGTAGAAGACGGTACGTTAAGCGAAGAAGACCTCGATAAAGTGGTCGAACGTATGCTTACGTTCATATTCAAATGCTATGAAAATAGGAAAAAACACGAAAATAACATAGATTACAATAAAAACTACGAGATTGCGTGCGACGCCGCCACAAGCGGAGCGGTTTTATTGAAGAACGACGGTATTTTGCCGTTGAAAGAGGGTAAGAAAATTGCCGTTATCGGCAATATGGCGAAAGAAATGCGCTATCAAGGAGGCGGTTCGAGCCGTATCAATCCTAAAAAGTTGACTTCTTTCGTAGATTACCTGCACGAAAATAAAGTGGAATTCGATTACGCCGACGGTTACGGCGCGTACGAAGAGAGGCCCGACGTGGCGAAAATCGAAGAGGCAAAACTCGCGGCGAAAGATAAGGACACGGTGCTTTTGTTTGTAGGTTTAACAGACGTTTCCGAGTCCGAGGGATTTGACAGAGCGCATATAGCCATTCCCGAATCGCATAACGAACTCGTTAAAGCGATACTCGAAGTCAACAAGAACGTTGTCGTAGTGCTTGCTTGCGGTTCGCCTATGGAAATGCCGTGGATTAACGACGTAAGAGCGGTGCTTAATATGTATCTTTGCGGAGAAGCGGGCGGTAAGGCGTGCTATAAATTGCTTTTCGGTAAAGCAAATCCGAGCGGCAAACTCGCCGAAACTTTCCCTCTCGGCATCAAAGACAACCCCGCAAGTTTATATTTCGGAATGGGTCCGAGAACCGTCGAATATCGCGAGGGTATATACGTCGGATACCGTTATTACGACAAGACGGGCAAGGACGTCCTTTTCCCGTTCGGATACGGTTTGAGTTACACCGAGTTTACCTACGGAGATTTAAGAGTGTCCGCGGATAATATCGGAGCCGACGACGGATTGACCGTTACGTTTACCGTAACCAATACGGGTAAGTTCGACGGGGCGGAAGTTTGCCAAGTTTACGTCAGAGACGTAGAAAGTTCGGTATACAGAGAAGATAAAGCGTTAAAAGGCTTCGAAAAAGTCTTCTTGAAAGTGGGAGAAACCAAAGAGGTTACCGTAAGGCTCGATAAGAGAAGTTTTGCGTTCTACGACGTGGAAAGAAAAGATTGGGTAGTAGAAACCGGCGAATTCGTCGCGACGTCAGACTGTCGGCAAAAGTTTTCGTAAACGGCGTGACCGACGTTACGCCCACCGAAGAAGGCACGTTTTATAAGGACCCCAAAGGCTACGCGGAGATTCCGTCCAAAGAATTCGAAAATCTTCTCGGTAGAGAATTGCCGTGCAACGAACCTTATAAGAAAGGCGAGATGTGCGAAACCAACTGTGTAAGAGATATAGGCGTTTGCTCGTTCGGTAAATTCTTCAAGTGGCTCGTTTATAAGGTGGCTCCCATTGCCGCGCCTAAAAACAGTCCCGCCTCGATGAGGAGAATGTTGCAAGAGGGCGCAATGGACTTGCCGCTAAGAAATATGTACGCCATGACGAACGGAATCGTACCGAGAAGAACCGTAGAAGGTTTGATCGTAAGACTTAACAGTTATCCGTTTAAGGGAATGGGTAGATTCATAGGCAGTTTCTTAAAGAAAAAACCTCAACGTAAAGACGCTATTTATCCCGTGAAATAATGGAAGAACTTATCATAGCGTCTAACAACGCGCACAAAATTAAAGAAATCAAGGCGATTCTCGGAAATTTTTTTCCGAGAATCGTTTCTATGCGAGAAGCCGGGTTAGATATCGAAATAGAAGAAACCGGCAGCACCTTTAAGGAAAATGCCTTGATTAAAGCGAGAACCGTCAGCGAAATAACGGGCAAACCGTGTTTGGCGGACGATAGCGGTTTAAGCGTGGATTGTCTTTTCGGTGCGCCGGGGGTGTATTCGGCGAGGTTTGCCGGCGAAGGGCATAACGACGAAGATAATATAAGGAAACTTCTTAAGGAAATGGCGAATGCCGACGATAGACGCGCGCATTTCAATACGACGATATGTTTATATTATCCTAGCGGTAGTTATTTGATTGCAGAAGGTAAAGCGTACGGAAGAATACTTACCGAAAAACGCGGCGAAAACGGTTTCGGATACGACCCCGTATTCTTCTCCGACGAATTGAATAAGACATTCGCCGAGGCGGGCGAGCAAGAAAAAAATTCAGTAAGCCACCGCGCAAAGGCGTTATTAAACCTCGAAAATATGCTTAAATAAGAAATAATTTTTTTAATTATTTGCAAAAAAAATAAGCCGTTTACGAAAATCGTAAACGGCACTTTATTTTAGCAACAAGCGATTTATACCACGCCGGTTTTTTGCAAAACACCGTAAATTTGTTTTAAGCAATTACCGTCTATTCCGCAAGATTTAATCATGTTTGCAAGGTTCATATAAGATTTCAAAACAGCGTGTTTGTTTCCGGTAAGCGCGACGGTGTCGAATTCGTCGATGAGCGCGGCGAGTTTCACAATATCGCCGGCGTCGCACACTATCTGCAAATAC
>CAKRAY010000064.1 GCA_934296355.1 uncultured Clostridia bacterium | reverse complement strand
GTGGAAACGATAGAAGAAGACAACGCTTCCGTAAACGAAACGAATCCCGAAGAGATGTCGGTAAGCGAAAAAGAGTTGGAAACCGAGAAAAAAATGGCGAATAACTACCGCGAAATGAGTCCTTTCACGCTCATTATGCGTAGGTTTTTCCGTTCCAAACTGTCCATAGCCGGCTTGATAATGGTTGTGGGATTGTTCTTGTTTTCCTTCCTCGGACCGGTCATCTATACGAGATGGTACGATAAGGACGCCAAAGGCAACGAGTTCGTGGTAGACAGAAGTTCGGTAACCAAATATACTTACGTTACCGATACCTACGTCGACGAGAACGGCAACGAAATCGAATACGTGGAAGCGATAGAAAAGGTTATCGAAGGCAACACTTACGCTAATCCGAGTAAAGACCACTTTTTAGGAACCGACGACCAAGGTTACGACGTGTTCACGAGGCTTATGTACGGCGGCAGAATCTCGCTTACCATAGGTTTTATAGTAGTAATTTTAGAAACTATTATCGGCGTCGTTCTGGGCGGCATAGCCGGTTACTTCGGCGGTTGGGTAGACCAACTCATAATGCGTATAGTAGATATATTTAACTGTATACCTACTTTGCCGATACTTTTAATCGCCTCGGCGGTTATCGACGGCTGGAAAGTGGCGGGTTCGATTACCGACGACCAGCAAATCTACGTTCTTATGGTAATGATTACGTTATTCAGTTGGAGCGGTACGGCAAGACTTGTCAGAGGTCAGATTCTCGGACTGAGAGAGCAAGAGTACATAACGGCGACCGAAGTTATGGGTTTGCCTACGGGAAGAAGAATTTTTATGCACTTAATTCCTAACGTTATGCCGCAACTTATAGTTTCGATGACGCTTGGATTGGGAAGCGTAATTTTGTACGAGTCCACGCTCAGTTATTTGGGTTTGGGCGTTCCGATAGGAAAAGCCGCTTGGGGTACTATGATAGCGTTATCCAACGACCCCGTCGCGCTTCAATATCACGTGAATACCTGGTTGCCCGCCGGACTTATGATAGTTATCGCCGTGCTCGGCTTTAACTTCGTGGGAGACGGTTTGCGCGACGCAATGGACCCCAAAGCCAAAAAGTAATCAGAGGTTGACGATATGAAGAAAAACGGAAATTATATATCGATAAGAGAAAGCCGCAAAATACTTAAGTATAACAACAGGCAAATGCGTTATTACGAAAAACTCAAAAAGCATAAACGCGACGCCTCGGAGTATACCGTTCGTATGCGCGACGAGAACAATATAATAGAAATAGACGACTTACATACCGTGTTCTTTACCGACAACGGTACGGTGCAATCGGTAAACGGGGTTTCGTTCGATATTCCCAAAAAGAAGATAGTCGGCGTAGTGGGCGAGTCGGGTTGCGGCAAAAGCGTTACTTCGCTTTCGGTAATGCAACTCGTGCAAGCGCCGCAAGGGCAAATCGTCGGCGGACAAATACGCTTTAACTCGGACGAACTCGGCAAGGACGAGGAAGGTAAAAAAATCGCTTACGATATCGCGAAAATGCCCACTGTCGAAATGTACAAGGTACGCGGAAAAGACATAACCATGATTTTCCAAGAGCCTATGACGAGTCTTAACCCGGTATTTACGGTGGGAAACCAACTCGACGAAGTAAGTTTTACCCATAACCCGGAAATATCCAAAGAGGACGCTAAGAATTGCAGTATCGATATGCTGAAAAAAGTCGGTATCGCGATGCCCGAACACGTCTATAAGAGTTATCCGCACGAACTGTCGGGCGGTATGCGACAAAGAGTTATGATAGCGATGGCGCTCGTAGGCGACCCGAAACTTATCATCGCGGACGAACCTACCACCGCGCTCGACGTTACCATACAAGCGCAAATACTCGAACTTTTGAAGAAATTACAGCAAGAACAAGGCTGTTCGATAATGCTTATCACGCACGACCTCGGCGTTATCGCCGAAATGGCTGACGAAGTAGTCGTAATGTACGCGGGTAAAGTTATCGAAAAAGGTACGGCGTCGGAAATATTCCATAACCCGTTACACCCGTACACGATGGGATTGCAGAAGAGCAAACCGCTCATCACTTCGTCTTCGAGCGAGCCTTTGTACTCGATACCCGGACAAGTGCCGAACCCTATCAATTTGCCCGACGCGTGCTATTTTAAGAACAGATGCGACAAGTGTTGCGCTAAATGCGAAGGCGGTTACCCGCCCGAGATAAAGGTAAGCGACACGCACTACGTTTCGTGCTACCTGTACGACGACAAATCCGACGGAACGGAGGAAGAACAAAAGTGAGCGAAGAAAAAAGGACAATGAGCGAAGAAATCGCTTTGGAAACCGACGTTTCCGACGAAGTAATTCTTCGCGTAGAAGGACTGAAAAAATACTTTCCGATAGAAACCAATCTTTTCGGAAAACCCATACGTTCGCTTAAAGCGGTGGACGACGTTTCCTTTACCGTCAAGAAAGGTAAAACGCTCGGCGTGGTAGGCGAATCCGGTTGCGGAAAAACTACGCTCGGCCGTACGATATTGAAACTTTACGACGCGGACGGCGGAAAAATAGTTTTCGACGGGAACGATATTACCAAACTTCCCAAGAGAAAAATGCGTAAATACAGAACGCAAATGCAACTCGTGTTCCAAGACCCGTATTCGAGTTTGCCGCCCAGAATGACGGTCGGCAACATCATTGCCGAAGCGGTTAAAGTGCATAAAATAGTACCGAAAACCGAAGTTAGGGAGTACGTAAGGGACATAATGCGTAAATGCGGACTGCAAATGCAGTATTACGACAGATACCCCCACGAGTTCAGCGGCGGACAAAGACAGCGTATTTGCATAGCGAGAGCGCTTGCGGTAAAACCGAAACTGGTAATTTGCGACGAACCCGTTTCCGCGCTCGACGTGAGTATTCAGGCGCAGATAATCAATCTTTTGAAAGAGTTGCAAAACACGCTCGGACTGACGTATTTGTTTATCTCGCACGACTTGTCGGTAGTAAAGTACATAACGGACGACATTCTCGTAATGTACCTCGGCAACATGATGGAAACGGGCGACACGGACGAACTTTTCGCCAATCCGTTGCATCCGTATACCAAGGCGCTTTTCAGCGCGGTACCCATTCCCGACCCGAGCGTAAAAACCGAGAGAATTATCTTAAAAGGCGATATACCTTCGCCCGCCAATCCGCCGAAGGGCTGTAAATTCCATACGCGTTGCTCGGAATGTATGAACGTTTGTAAGTACATGCAACCCGAACAAATCGAGGTAAAACCGGGTCATAGAGTGGCGTGTCACTTGTATAACAGAGAGATTATGGACAATCTTTCCAAGTACGACGCCGAGTACGAAGAGATTTTGGCGAAAGAACGCGCCGAGGAAGAGGCGAAAAAGCAAAAGAAGACTTTCAAAAAGGTTATGACCGACTTTTTCGTGAAAGTCGGCGAAAAGATAAAGACTTTCGCTAAAAAACTGAGCGAAAAGACCAAGGCGTTAATCGAAAAGATAAACGAAAAAACGAAGTCTTTAATAAAAAAGTTAAAGCAAAAAGTAAACAAGAAATCTTGTAACGAAGACGAAAAACGTAACGAAGAGGGGAACAAGTGAGGAAGTTCGTTGACGACGGCAGAACGATTTACGATATGACGAACGTAGGCTCGCCCGAGCAAATGAAGCGCGCGAGCGTACGGAACGATCGTAACAAGACCGCTGAAGGTACGAAAGTTACTTTCAAGGAAAAAACGGCGGCAATTCGCGCCGCGTTCCAGGTTTACGCGCCGATACTTTTCGGAGTGATAGCGTGTTTCACGGTGGTAGCGGTTGCGTTATACTTTTGGTTAAAATAAATAGAAGGTGCTTATGAAGAAAAGAATATTTGTATTATTTTCGGTAATCGCGACGATTTTGCTCATTGCATTGGCGTGTTGCTCGTGTGCTGAAAGAATTCAGTCCGGCAACGGAAGCGCGCCGGGTAACAACAAATCGAACGGTTCGTCCGACGTGGCAAACGGCGGTTCCGGACAACTCAGACTCATAAAGAGCGAGTATAAGTTCACTCAAGAACAGGCGATGTCGCAAATTAAAGCGGAATACCTCAAACAAAACGGCGGGTATAAAGCGGACGATAAAGTCGTGGTTATGGTTGCGCTCAAAAACAAATCGCTTACCAAACTCTATAACGAAGAGTACTCGAACGCGTACAGTAGCGTAGCGGAGTTTGCGGAAAGCGCGACGGGTAAAGAGCAAATCGCCGCAATTCGAGCGGAACAAGAAGATTTTATCGCGAAACTCGAAGATAAAGGCATAGAAGCGACCGTAGAGTACGTTTATAACACGGTTATGAACGGTTTGGCGTTACAAACGGCGTACGCGAACGTGGACAAAATAGAAAACGTTTCGGGCGTAAGTTACACGATGCTTTCGGACACTTACAATCAACCGAAAGCGGCTAAGGGCGACGCCTCGGCGATAATTAACGACGTAGAGATTTATCCTACGGGTATTTACGATTCGAGCAGCGCGATTGACAGCGACGGCAATAAAATTACCGGCAAAGGCACGGCGGTAGCGGTACTCGACTCCGGTTTCGACTGTTCGCATACGGTATTCACGACCGACCCGAATTGCGCCGACAGCGAACTTTTGTTACAAGAAAAAGATATCGCCGCGTTCCTCGAAAAGGACACTAACGCGAAGAGTTTTACGTCCAACCTCGAACTATACAAAGTTTACGTAAGCAAGAAGATTCCGTTCGCTTACGATTACGCGGATAAAGATTACGACGTATTCCCGTACGATTCGGAGCACGGCACGCACGTGGCGGGCATTATCGGCGGTAACGACAGCGAAATAACCGGTATCGCGGTAGACACGCAACTCGTTTTAATGAAAGTTTTCCCCGACCTCGATTCGGGCGGTAAGACCGAAGTTATTTTGGCTGCGCTCGAAGACGCGGTTTTACTTAACGTAGACGCGATAAACATGTCGCTCGGCACTTCTTGCGGTTTCTCGAGAGAGGGCGACGACGAACACATCAACGCGGTATACGACAGTATCGGCGAATCGGGAATCAGCCTTATCGTAGCGGCAAGCAACGATTACAGCGCGGGCTTCGGCGGAGCGCAAGGCAACACGAATAAAGTTACCAATCCAGATTCCGGTACCGTAGGCTCGCCGTCCACTTACAAAGCGGCTTTAAGCGTCGCTTCAATCAGCGGTACCAAGAGCAGATATATCGTCGCGAACGGAGAAAAGACTTTCTTCTATAAAGAATCCAGCTCGATTTCCGGCGACGAAAACGATTTTTATAAGGAATTATTCGAATCGTTAAAGAAAAACGGTTATACCGACGAACAACTTTCCAAGGAAGTAACGCTTCAATACGTTACCGTTCCCGGCGTGGGAATGAAAATCAACTTTGACAGCATCGACGTCAAGGGCAAAATCGCTTTGGTTAAGCGCGGTAACAACTCTTTCGAAGAAAAGGCGATGAACGCGAAAAACGCGGGCGCAATCGCTTGTATCATATATAACAATATCGACGGCGATATACTTATGTCTATGGGTAAGACGGAGCATATCCCCACGATGTCGATAAGCAAATCCGACGGTACGGAACTGGCAACCAAAGCGGTCGGAACAATGGCTTTCGACTTTAACAAGTATCAAGCGGGTCCGTTTATGTCCGACTTTTCGAGTTGGGGACCCACGGGCGACCTTAAATTAAAGCCCGAAATCACCGCGCACGGCGGCAATATTCGTTCCGCCGTACCGAACGGACAATACGACGAACTCAGCGGAACGTCCATGGCTACGCCCAATCTTTGCGGCATAGTGGTGCTTATCCGTTCCTATTTGAAAGACAAATATCCAGAAAAGACCTGGTCGGAGATAAACTCCCTCGCCAATCAGTTACTGATGTCCACCGCGACTATTATAAGGAACGAAGAGGGTAATCCTTACTCTCCGAGAAAGCAAGGCGCGGGACTTGCGAGCATGCGTAACGTCGTGTCGACGAAGGCATACCTGTCGGTAGACGGAAGCGACAGACCGAAACTCGAACTCGGCGACGACCCGGCGAGAAGCGGCGTTTATACGATGAAGTTCAACGTAGAAAACTTCTCCGAAGAGAGCGTGAGTTATAAGTTCGACTTTGTGGGAATGACCGAAAGCGTTTCTTCTTCCGACGAAACGTTCGTTGCGGAAACGCCCTATATTCTCGAAGGCAAAGCGGCTCCCGAACTTGTTTCGGGCGAGGGCGCGAGTTTAGAGGGCGGCGTAATTACCGTGGAACCGGGCAAGAAAGCGACGGTAAGAATCGTTTATACCCTTACCGACGCGGATAAGAAATACATCGACTCCAAGTTTATTTACGGTATGTACGTTGAAGGTTTCGTAAAACTTCTACCCTTAGAAAACAGCGATACCGTACAACTTAACGTTCCGTTCCTGGCGTTCTACGGCGATTGGACGGAAGCGCCGCTTTTCGATAAGACTTATTACGAAGTGGAATCGGAAGCGCACAACAACGCCATAGACGACGAAGACAAACTGAAAGCGGATTACTACGCGACCACGCCGTACGGTTCTTATTACTATAACTACATAATTCCGCTCGGAACGTATCTCTATACGATAGACACGGATAAGTACGACGCTATTCCCGCTTCTCGCGACCATATCGCTTTATCCAACATTTTAGGTACGATAGACGGTATCGGCTCGGTTTACGCGGGCTTACTTCGTAACGCCAAAACGATGACTTTCACGATTACCGACAAAGTTACCGGCGAAGAAGTGTATAGATACGTAGATTACGACGCCGCGAAAGCCCATTCTTCGGGCGGTACGCCTATACCTTATTATCAGTTCGAAAAAATTAAATCGCAAACGCTCGGTTTAATCAACAACAGACAATACGAGTTCAAAATGGTAGGAAAAATCGACTACGGCGACGGCGGAGAAAAGAGCAACGTTCGTAACGGTTTCTCGTTCGACTTCTATATGGACGACGAAGCGCCGATAATCAAGGACGTCGAATACGAAAAGATATACGACAAGACGTTAAAGAAAGACCGTTACTATCTGACGATGACGGTGTACGACAATCATTACGTACAATCGATAACGCCGATACTCTTCACGTCCTCTTCGAGTTATACCACGCTTACCGAGAACCCCATACCCGTATACAGCGAAAAGGGTAAGGATACCAAGGTAAGATTCGAAATAACCGATTACTTGGACGATATTTACGACGACGCGATAATCAGCAGCAGTCTGGCGTTCTCTATCGACGATTACGCGCTTAACTCCAACATTTTCCTTTGCCAACTTCCCGGCACGGACGGAGAGTTTAAGTTCACTAAGAGCGGCGAAAAAGACGGTATCGACCTCGTAATATTGACGGTGGAAGAAGGCGACGTAGTCGACCTCGTTCAATATTTGTCTACGACCGATAAATATACCGATTCGAATAAAGATTATCTGAAACACCTCGTTTGGAGTACCTCAAACGACAAAGTGGTTACCGTAGACCAAGGTATTATCGTCGCGATGAAAGAGGGTAAAGCCACCGTCGCGGTAAGAGAACAAATGGAATCCCGCCAAGCGGTGCTTATAATTAACGTAAAGGCGAAGGCGCAAGGCGCAAGCAACGCTTCTCCGTCGCAAATGGTAAATAAAGCGGACGAAGCGAGAATCGAAGAAGCGCGCTTTAATTACTTTGACACGCTGTTCGCTTATTCGAGAGCGGCGCAAACCAGCGAAATAAATTCAACGGGCTCGAGAGTATTCACGCACTCACTTAACGGCGGGGTAAGT
>CAKRAY010000063.1 GCA_934296355.1 uncultured Clostridia bacterium | reverse complement strand
TATTTTCGTATTATACCGTAAATCTTTTTTCATTTTTTAGATAAATGTTTATGTGCGGCTATATGCTTATTGAAGAACACGGTCTATTCGCGTAAATTGGATGCAACGTCACACGTTGCCGCCGAACGATTGGCACCGATATTTTATATCATTTTTGATATAATCGTTATTAAATAATATAATTGTTATTTTTTTATTTTATCGATATAATTGTATCGATACACAAGGAGCGATAGTTTTTTACTATGATAGACAAGAACATTCCTAAATCGGTTGTGGCGAGGTTGCCGTTATACTTACACTATTTGAAGACGCTTAATCACGGTTCGAGCGCAACTATTTCTTCCGCGACGATAGCGAAGGCGGTAGGGCTCGGAGAGGTTCAAGTAAGGAAAGATTTGGCGATGGTAAGCGGCGGCGGCAAGCCGAAAGTCGGTTATTATCGTAAAGAACTCGTTGCGGACGTAATGGAAGTTTTGGATTGCAAGCGAGTTAAGAAAGCGGTTATCGTAGGCGCGGGTAGGTTAGGCACCGCGTTACTTTCTTACGAGGGGTTCGGGGAATATAATCTCGATATCGTAGCGGCGTTCGACGTGGACGAAAGTAAAATCGGCGGCGAGTGTCACGGAAAGAAGATAAGGGCGTTAAGCGAGTTGAATTCTTACTGCAAAGAGAACGAAGTGAGCATAGGAATAATTACCGTCAGAGAGCGCGACGCGCAAACGGTTTGCGACATGCTGATAGACAGCGGCGTAACGGCGGTATGGAGTTTTGCGCCGGTGAAGTTGGAAGTTCCTAACGGAATATATTTGAAAGAAGAAAATTTGGCGGGTAACCTTGCGGTACTCGCGTCAAACATATAAAAATAAAAAAGTAGGAGAGTTATCTTATGGAAGAAAGAACGTATGAAATCGTTGACGGAGTCGAGGCTTTGGAGAGAGCGATAGACAGAGTAAGAAAAGCCCAGAGGGAATTTGCTTCTTACACGCAAGAACAAGTCGACAAAATCTTTTTTGCGGCGGCGTGCGCTGCCGACAAGATGAGAATTCCCCTTGCCAAAATGGCTGTCGAAGAGACGGGAATGGGAATTGTCGAAGATAAGGTCATCAAAAACCATTACGCGGCGGAGTATATCTATAACGCGTATCGTAACACGAAGACTTGCGGCGTAATCGAAGAGGACAAGGCGTACGGCATTAAGAAGATAGCGGAACCTATCGGACTTGTCGCGGCGGTAATACCTACCACCAACCCCACGTCCACGGCGATTTTTAAGACGCTCATTTGCTTAAAGACAAGAAACGGTATCATTATCAGCCCTCACCCGAGAGCGAAGAAGTCCACCATCGCGGCGGCGAAAGTCGTACTCGAAGCGGCGGTTGCGGCGGGCGCGCCCGAAGGCATTATCGGCTGGATAGACATACCCTCTCTGGAAATGACCAATCTTATAATGAAAGAGGCGGATATAATTCTCGCTACCGGCGGTCCCGGTATGGTTAAAGCGGCGTACAGCAGCGGCAAACCCGCGCTCGGCGTAGGCGCAGGCAACACGCCCGCAATCATCGACGACACCGCCGATATCGTACTTGCGGTTAACTCGATTATACACAGTAAAACGTTCGATAACGGTATGATTTGCGCGTCCGAGCAGTCGGTAATCGTACTCGATTCCGTTTACGACCTCGTAAAAGACGAATTCGCCATGAGAGGTTGCTACTTCCTCAATCCCGAAGAAACGGAAAAAGTAAGAAAAACGATAATTATTAACGGCGCGTTGAACGCGAAAATCGTCGGACAACGTCCGGTAAAAATCGCCGCGCTCGCGGGCGTTACCGTTCCCGAAGGCACGAAGATTCTTATCGGAGAAGTGGAAAGCGTAGAGTTAAGCGAAGAGTTCGCTCACGAAAAACTTTCTCCCGTACTCGCTATGTACAGAGCGAAAGACATTCAAGACGCTTTCGCTAAAGCCGAACAGTTGATTGCCGACGGCGGTTACGGACATACCTCTTCCATTTATCTGAACGTATCTACCGAGCAAAAGAAACTCGAAGAATTCACGCACAGAATGAAGACTTGCCGTATTTTGGTTAACACGCCCTCTTCGCAAGGCGGAATCGGCGACCTTTACAATTTCAAACTCGCTCCCTCGCTCACGCTCGGTTGCGGAAGTTGGGGCGGCAACTCGGTTTCGGAAAACGTAGGGGTAAAACACTTAATCAATATAAAAACGGTAGCGGAAAGGAGAGAAAATATGCTTTGGTTCAGAGCACCCGAAAAGGTATATATAAAGAAGGGTTGTCTACCCGTTGCGCTTGACGAATTAAAGAACGTTATGCACAAGAAGAGATGTTTCATAGTGACCGACAGTTTCTTATATCACAACGGTTACACCAAGCCCATCACGGACAAACTCGACTCGATGGGCATCGTACACACGACGTTCTTTGACGTCGCGCCCGACCCGACGCTCGCTTGCGCTAAGGAAGGCGCGAAACAAATGACGGCGTTCGCACCCGATTGCATTATCGCGCTCGGCGGCGGCTCCGCTATGGACGCCGGTAAGATTATGTGGGTTATGTACGAACATCCCGAAGTCGACTTTATGGATATGGCAATGCGCTTTATGGATATCCGAAAACGTGTTTATACGTTCCCGAAGATGGGAGAAAAGGCGTACTTCATCGCAGTTCCCACCTCGGCGGGCACCGGAAGCGAAGTTACTCCCTTCGCGGTAATTACCGACGAAAAGACCCACGTTAAGTACCCGCTCGCGGACTACGAGTTGTTGCCGAAGATGGCGATTATCGATACCGACTTCCACATGAGCGCGCCTAGGGGTCTTACCGCGGCGAGCGGTATCGACGCGGTAACTCACGCGCTGGAAGCGATCGCGTCCATGATGGCGACCGACTACACGGACGGACTTGCGTTAAGAAGTTTGAAGACGATTTTCGCATACTTACCGAGAGCGTACGACAACGGACAAACCGACGTCGAAGCGAGAGAGAAGATGGCTAACGCCGCTACTATGGCGGGTATGGCTTTCGCTAACGCGTTCCTCGGCGTATGTCACTCCATGGCGCACAAACTCGGCGCGTTCCATCACTTGCCGCACGGCGTAGCCAACGCGCTTATGATAGACGAAGTTTTGAGATTCAACGCTTCCGAAACTCCGGCTAAGATGGGAACGTTCCCGCAATACGACCACCCGCATACTTTGGCGCGTTACGCGGAAGTAGCCGATTACCTTGGAATCAAGGGCGCGGACGACGAAACCAAGTTAAAGAACCTTATCAAGGCGATCGACGAACTCAAAGCGAGAGTCGGAATCAAGCCGACTATCAAAGATTACGTACCCGACGAAGCGGACTTCCTCGCGCGTCTTGACGAAATGGTAGAACAAGCGTTCGACGACCAATGCACCGGCGCGAACCCGCGTTATCCGTTGATGAGCGAAATCAAGCAAATGTATCTCAACGCGTATTACGGTAAAAAGTTCATCGAACAACCCCTCCCCAAGTACGAAGTAAGCAACGGAGAAGATGACGCCGTAAAGGTGATTTATAAGAACAAGAATAAAAAATAAAAGAGGTGACCGTATGAAATATGATGAAATTATAGCGACAAGACCCAATAAAACCATTTATCGCGTCGGCGATAGCACCGTAAAAGTTTTCGACAGCGATTTTTCCAAGGCGGATATTCTTAACGAAGCGCTTAATCAAGCGAGAGTGGAAGAAACGGGACTTAACATTCCGAAAATCAGAGAAGTAACCACCATCGACGGAAAATGGGCGATTATCTCGGATTACATTCAAGGTAAAACCTTAGAAACGCTTATGGCGGAGAACCCGGATAAATTCGACGAATACTTAAAACTTTTTGTCGACATTCAAATCGAAGTTCAATCCAAAACTTGCCCGTTGCTCAATAAGTTGTGGGATAAAATGAATAGAAAAATCTCTCAAACCGATTTGGACGCTACGACGAGATACGATTTACATACGCGTTTAGGCGGTATGCCGAAACACCATAAACTTTGCCACGGCGATTTCAACCCCTCTAACGTGATTATCGGCGACGACGGCAAAGCGTACGTTATAGACTGGGCGCACGCCACGCAAGGCAACGCTTCCGCGGACGCCGCGAGAACGTATCTTTTGTTCTGTCTTTCGGGCGACAACGAAACCGCCGACAAGTACCTCGACCTCTTCTGCAAAAAGACCGACACCGCTAAACAGTATGTTCAGAAATGGATGCCTATCGTAGCGGCTTCGCAATCGGTTAAAGGCAACAAGCAAGAGAGAGAATTCCTCCTTTCTTGGGTACACGTCGTAGACTACGTTTGATATTTCTTAATAAAAAACGGGACGCCGCGCGCACGTAAGAACCGTGCGCGGCGTCCCGATAAATATTAAATACGGAGAAAAAATGATAAATATTAAAGTTTGTATAGGCAGTTCTTGCCACATAAAGGGTTCCAAGCAAGTGGTAGAAGGATTGAGAGAACTTATCAGAGTTAACGGTTTGGAAAACGAAGTAGAACTTAGCGGCACGTTTTGTATGGGAAAATGTCAACAAGGCGTTTGCGTGACGGTAAACGACGAGTTTCATTCGGTCAACCCCGAAAACGTGGGAGAATTTTTCAAAGACGTAATACTCTCCAAGGTGGCGTAAATGGTAATAATACAGGTTTGCGTAGGCAGTTCTTGCCATCTTAAAGGAGCGCCCGAAATCGTGGCGCTTCTCGAGCAGTATACGGAAGCGAATAATTTGCAAGACGAAATCGTCCTTACCGGCAGTTTTTGCACCGGTAGATGCAACAGAGTGGGCGTTACGATTACGGTTAACGACGACGTGTATACGGGAATAACCAAAGATAACTTCAAAGAGTTTTGGAACGAAAAGGTTATGCCGCAAGTAGAAAAATTAAAGAAATAACGCGTAAAAGGATAAAAATGAGCAAAATTACGATAATCGGAAGCGGAAGAGTGGGTTCGACCATTGCCTATTCTTTAACGTGCAGAGAAATGGCAACGGAAATAGTAATCATCGATGTCAACGGCGAGAAGGCTCTCGGCGAAGCGCTCGATATTCGTCAAGGTCTTGCTTACGGCTCGCCTTGTTTGGTATATGCGGGCAATTACGAGGACGCCAAGGATTCGGATATCGTCGTGATAACGAGCGGCATAGCGAGACAACCCGGACAGTCAAGGCTCGACCTTATTAACACGAATATAAATATTCAAAAGGCGATAATTCCCGAGATAACCAAGAAAGCGCCGAACGCGATTTATATAATCGTTTCTAACCCGGTAGACGTGCTTACCTATACGTTTACTAAACTTTCGGGAATTCCCGAAAACCATATAATCGGTTCGGGTACGGTTATCGATACGGCGAGATTAAGAGCAAGACTGACCGAGTATTGCGGACTCGACTCGCGAAACATCAACGCTTACGTGTTCGGCGAACACGGCGATTCGAGTTTTATACCTTGGTCGATATCGAAAATCGCCGAGGTTCCCATCGCGGAGTACAATAACGCGCTATGCGTTACGCCCATAGACGAAGCGGCGATCGAAAAGTACATAAAGAGTTCGGGCGCGGTTATAATACAAAGAAAAGGCGCGACCTATTACGCCATCGCCTCCACCGTAAGCCATATTTGCAACGCGATTATACGCGATTCGAGAACGGCTATGACCGTTTCCACGCTTATGCACGGCGAGTACGGTGTGGACGACGTATGTTTAAGCACGTTGAAAATCGTTGGAAAAGACGGAGTTTTGGCGGGTATACACACGCCGCTTAACGAAGAGGAAGTAGAAAAATTGAAAAACAGCGCGCGCGTATTGAGAGAAATAATCGACAAAATTGCCTTATAATAAGTAGCGAATACGGAGAGACGGATAAAATGGAATTTCTTACCTTAAAAAAATCGAATTGCAAAAACTGCTATAAGTGCATAAGGCATTGTCCGGTGAAGTCCATAAGGTTCTCGGGCAATCAAGCGCATATAATCGGTAACGAGTGTATTTTGTGCGGACAATGTTTCGTCGTATGCCCGCAAAACGCCAAGGAGATAACCGACGAAACCGAAAAGGCGAAAGTTCTTATTCAATCGGGCGACCCGGTGTACGTCAGCCTTGCCCCGTCGTTCATCGCCAATTACGACGGCGCGGGAATTAACGGCATGCGTAAGGCGCTTCTTAAACTCGGGTTTAAGGACGTGGAAGAAACCGCCGTCGGCGCGACCATAGTAAAAACCGAATACGAGAGAATCTTAAAAGAAGAATCGCGAGACGTTTTGATATCCTCTTGCTGTCACTCGGTAAACTTGCTTATACAAAAGTATTACTCGGCGCTTTTGCCGTGTTTAGCCGACGTCATGTCGCCTATGCAAGCGCACGCAATGGATATTAAAAGACGCGTTAAGGGTGCCAAAGTGGTTTTCGTGGGACCCTGTGTGGCGAAAAAAGACGAAGCGGACTACTACGGCGACATTGTGGACGCGGTGCTTACGTACGAAGAACTTACCAGGTGGCTCAAAGAGAAAAATATCGAAATAGAAAAAGACTTAGACGACTATGAGGAGTCGAGGGCGAGATTTTTCCCGACCACGGGAGGAATTTTGAAGACCATGGCGGAAAGAATACCGGGATACACCTATATGGCTATCGACGGAGTGGAAAACGTGAAAGCCGCGCTTAAAGATATCGAAAACGGTAACGTGCATAAGTGCTTTATCGAGATGTCGGCGTGCGAGGGCAGTTGCGTAAGCGGTCCGGTTATGGAAAAGTACCATCGTTCTCCGGTAAAAGATTATATGGCGGTCGCTTCTTATGCGGGAAGTAAAGATTTTGTCGTAGAGCAACCCGATTCTATAGAATTGAAGAAGCATTTCACGCCCATAGAAAGGATAAATCAGACGCCGCTCGAATACGATATCAACAGAGTTTTGCGCGAGATGGGAAAAGTGAAAAAAGAGGATGAACTGAATTGCGGTTCTTGCGGATACGACACTTGTAGAGAAAAAGCCATCGCCATTTTACAAGGCAAAGCGGAAATATCCATGTGTTTACCGTATCTTAAAGAAAAAGCGGAAAGTTTTTCCGACTGCATAGTCAACAACACGCCCAACGGCTTGTTCGTGCTTAACGAGAAACTCGAAGTTCAGCAAATAAACGCTTCGGCAAGAAAGATTATGAACATACCGAGCGCGTCCATGGTTCTCGGCGAGCCCGTGGTAAGAATTCTCGACCCGTTGCCGTTTATGAACGTTTTACAAACGAAACGCACGGTAAAGAACGACAGAGTTTTCTTAGCGGAATACTCTAAGTACGTTGAGCAAACGATTGTTTACGACGGAACGTATCATCTTTTGATATGCATAATGCGCGACGTTACCGACGAAGAAACCGAGAAAGAGAAGAAAGAGAATATAAGCCGTCAAACGATAGAGATTGCCGACAAAGTCGTCGACAAGCAAATGCGTATCGTGCAAGAAATCGCTTCGTTGCTCGGCGAAACCGCGGCGGAAACGAAAATCGCTTTAACCAAGTTAAAGGAGTCGATTATAGATGAATGATTTATGCGTCGATATAGGGTATAAAAGCATAAACCACGCCGGGGAGCAACTTTGCGGCGACCACGTCGACGTAGTGGAACGCGATGAGAACTCTACCGTTGCAGTGCTTGCGGACGGTTTGGGAAGCGGCGTGAAGGCGAGCATACTTTCTACGCTTACGTCCAAAATAATCTCGACGTTGCTTGCCGAAGGTTTGTCTATCGAAGACTGCGTAGAGACGATTGCCGCGACTTTGCCGGTTTGTTCCGTGCGCGGCGTGGCGTATTCGACCTTTACGATAATCCACATTACGGACAACAAAGAAGCGGAGATAATACAGTACGACAATCCGCAAGTGATACTTATCCGCGACGGAAAGAACTTCGACTATCCGAAAATCGAAATGAATATCGGCGGGAAGAAGATTTACAAAACCAACGTGAAACTTTGCGAGGGCGACTTGTTTATCGCGATGAG
>CAKRAY010000062.1 GCA_934296355.1 uncultured Clostridia bacterium | reverse complement strand
CGTAAGATTGCTCGGTAAAAGCAATTTTTGCAAGCCGCTACTCGCAAAGAAAGCGTAATCGCCGATAACGAGAGAAGTCAGCGCGCCGCCCGCAAAATTCAATTCTTTCAAGCGGTAATTATCCGCGAACGCGTACTCTTCGATACTCGCCGTTCTTTCGGGAAGGGTCAGCGTTTCTACGGAAGTGTTTCTGAACGCGTAGCCTTTAATCGTAAGTAAGTTATTGTCTATTTTTACGCAAGAATTGACGATTTTATGCGTGGCGTCCGTTTTGTCAATGTAAACGTCGCTCGTTTCCAGCGTTTCGACGGCGCAGTTTTCGAAAGCGTGCGCGCCCACTTCGTATACGCGGTAAGAAATTTTCGCGACGGTCGCTTTGCTCGAAGCGAACGCATAATCGCCTATTTTTATCAATAAAGTTTGTTCTACCGCGCCTTCGGAAGCGTTTTTGGCAAACTCGACGCCGGTAATAGTCGCGCCGTAAAAGGCATAGTCGTCTATCTCCGAAACCTCGCTGCCGATAACGACGTTCGTGGTCGCTTTTGCGGTCGGGAACGCGTAAATCGCGGTTTCCTTAGGCATACTTGCGCCGTTATATTCGTAAACGGTACCGTCAAGGGCGGTCAAAGCGCGATACACTACGCCGCCGACGACGTAAAGTTTATTGACGTTTTCTTTATCGAACTCAAACGCGGTCAAACGCGTGCAACCGATAAAGGGATTTTTTACCAAACCGTAAACGCCGTCCTTATCCTTTAACGCCAGCGTTTCGGGAAGTTTCGCCGTTCTTAGCGACGTGCAATTAGCGAAAGCGTTCTCTTTAATCGTGGTAAGAACGCCGCCTTCGTCGTAAAGTATTTCTTCGAGAGCGGAGCAGTTAATAAACGCTTCTTTCGAAATATACGATAAACCCTTAGGCACGTTTACGTACGCGAGCGAACGACAGTTCGCGAACGCTCTCTCTCCGAGCGAAACGAGTTTTAACGGCATTACTCTGCTCGACCCGCCGTTGTTAAGTAACGCGACGCAGTTCTCGAACGCGCTGCTCTCGATGATTTTCACAGAGTTAAAGTCCGCTTTGGTTAAAGCCGAACACCCGAAGAACGCTTTCGTTCCCACCGCGGTAATATTGTTACGGAAGGACACCTCTTCGAGCTTGATACAGCCGTAAAGCAAGCCCTCGGCGATTCTGCCGTACTTGTAGACGCCGCCTTCCCCTCTTTCGCTTTCGTCGAAGATGATTTTGCTGAGCATTCTGCATTCCGCGAACGCGTATTTCCCGAGAGAATCGTCCGAGGCGATTTTACTCGAAACGGTAATTTTCTTTATAGACGTGTTATAGAACGAGTACTCGCCGTAGCGCGTAACTTCGTTCAAGGACGTATCTTCGGAAATTTGCAAGCCCATAGCGCCTTTCAATCCGGCAAATGCGTAATTCCCGAACTCCGTAATGCTCGACGGGAAAGTCACTTCCGATAAAAGCAAGCAATCGCTGAACGCGTAATCGCCTATCGTTTTCAAGGCGTCGAACGCTTCGAACCTCAGCGAAGCCAATCTTTCGCACCCGTTAAACGCATAATTTCCGATATCGAAAACCGCCGCCGGCGTGAGGAAAGAAGTCAGCGATTTACAATCGTAAAAAGCATAATCTTTTATCTCCGCGAGTTTGCCGCCGTTAAAGGTCACGGCGGTAAGCGCGCCGCAACCCGAGAACGCGCCGCTTCCCAACTCGGTAAGTTCCGCGCCGAAAGTCACGCTCGTCAGTTTCGCGCAGTTTTTGAACGCGTTATTGCCGACGTTCTTTATTTTCGTTTCGCCGAAATCAAGCGTAGAAAGGTTGTCGCACTCTTCGAACGCGGAATCGCCCGCCGCTACGAGCGCGGAATCGAATACGATAGTTTTTATCTTGTCGTTACCTCGGAACGCGTTATCGGCTATATTCACCGTAGCGTCCGACAAAACGAACTCTTCTTCGCCGCAAGCGGGATAGTAGTAAAGCGTTCTGCCGCCGAACGAATAAACCGCTCCGTTATACCCGGCGAGTATGCCGCCTTCGTAAAACTCTATGTTCTTTACGCCGCTGCCCGAGAACGCGAGATAATTAAAATCTCTCATTACTTTCGACAACTTGACGTTTTCGAATAAGCCGCAATTATAAAAAGCGTAATCTCCGAGCAAGGACAATTTGCTCGTTTCGGACAATTTCAATTCGAACATTGCCGACTGCGCGGCGAAAAACTCGCCGTAGGGTTTTAACGCCTCTATTTCGCATTTCTTTTCGCCGTTTGCGGAAATTCCCGCGAATGCGAATTTACCTATCGCGGTAACGTTATCGGGTAAATCGAGGGTTTCCAAAGACGAACAACCGGCGAACGCGCCCGCGCCGATAGAAGAAACCTTATCTCCCGCAAACACGACTTGTCTTAATTCCGGGCAATCGAAAAACGCCCAATCTCCCACGTAAGTAAGCGTGGACGGCAAAATTACCGTTCTTAAATAAGTCGAAGTGAACGTCGCGCTTTGCTTGGCGTCGGTCGGATTTGCGTTTTTATATCCGATACCGATTACCTCTTTGCCGCCTATCGCGCTCGGTATTCCTATGGTGGTCTGGTAACGACCTACGGAGTTAAGTCCGGTTATTACCACGCCGCCTTCCACTTCGCTGTAATATAAATAAGCGGAATCGTCGGTGATTTCTTCGAATCCCGCGTACAGTTCCAAATTAACCGCGGTTATTTCGCTCGGCAACGTCGCTACTTCGTTCTTTAACGACGCGTCTTCGAACCAACCGGTAAAGTAGTGGTCTTTACCGTCCGCGGGCTGAGGCGGTTCGTCGGGTTGCTCTATCGCCGCGCCCACAACGCCTTTATACGACTTATAGACATTGTACTCTTTGTTTTCGTCGGGCGCAAAATAGGTAACCGTATATTCCGGCTCCGGCAAATCGCGCCTTAACGTAGCCTCTATAACTCTGTTGTATGTAACTTTGAAAGACGATACCGCCCATTCGTAAGAGGGGTATTCGCTAAGCGACGGAAAGTCTTTTTCGTAAAAATAAGAGCCGTGCGTTTTCTTATAAGTGGCGACCACTTGTCCTTCCACGGTAAACGTTACGGTATAAACTTCTTCTTTCCAACCCGCATAGAACGTACAAGACCTTACGGGTACGTCTTCGCCGCTTAAAACGTTCGAAACCGCCTCGGTACACGCTCTATCTCTGTACCAACCGGTAAAAACGTATCCGCTTCTCGTCGTACTCGGCAAAACCACGCTGACGTTACCCTCCTCGTCGGCTTCGAGTTCGCTCGGTTTAATGGGTTCGACGGGAGAGCCGCCCATAGAGTTGAACGAAATAACGACTTCGGGCGAAGAGCACGCGCTCAGCAAAACAAGCAACGCGCAAAACGCCGCCGCTATCGCCGTAAAAATTGCAAAACTCTTATATTTCGATTTCGTTCTCATACGCACTCCCGTGTACGCGCGTGTAACGCGCATAAAAATACACTATAAATATACTACATAGTGTTCATTTTGTCAATAGGCGGCGCCAATCGGCAACGTGTGACGTTGCATCCAATTTACGCGAATAAGCCGTATGCTTTAATAAGCGTATAGCCGCGGAAGCGTGTGACGCTTCACCCAAGTTTCGCGAACCGGCAGTATTCTACAATAAGCATATAGCCACACATAAACATTTATCTAAAAAAAGAAAAAGATTTACGGTATAATACGAAATTGTGGAAATGACACTTTTCACAATTTCCCCTTAGCCTTAGGGGGATACAGTAAGGGGGAACGCCTTACGAACTTAGATAATAAGCCGTAAGGTACGTAACGGCTTCCTTGTAGTCGGTGCTTCGGCGGTTAACAGTACGCATTAGCACAAAGGAAAAGCCTTTCCGACTGCTATAAGTACCCGACGAACGTGTGGCGCCGTTTTTTTAGTAATATTTCGCCTTGCGCGCTTGTTTTTTGGCGGCGTCGCCTAAAATCTTACGCCTTTTATACTTACGTTTGTCTTTGGCAACGACGACTATCGCGATGAACAGTACCAAAACGAACAGTCCGCCCAAAACGAGAGCCAACGTTATGTCGTAATACACGACCAAATCGCCTTCCGCTACGTCCGACGGTAGCGTTACCGACAAAACGCCGTTTCGGTAAGTGAAATTATTCGCTTTCAAGTTGTTTCCGTCTTTATCGACGTAACAAACGGACAAGCCGAAATTAAAGTATTCCCTTTTGATATTCACGGTATAGACGTCTTCCGAAGCCGCCGCGCTCAGTTCGAATTTTACGTCGTCTACGATTATTTTCGTGAACGGTAACTTTACTCTGTCGCTTTCTCTGACTTCTACGGTTAAAGTCGTGGCGGGTTCGAACGACCCCGCCGCGGAAAAGTCCGCGTCGTTTACGTAACCTCCGTCTATAACGTTTTTGTTAACGTAAACTATGCTCTCTTCGTATTCTATCTCATAGTTACCGTCCACGGTCTTGCCCTGCGCTTTTACTCTGTACTCTCCCGTGGCGGTAAACACTTCCGTCGGTAAACTCGGAGTGAAAGACAAGTTCTTTTCGTTCTCGCCCTCGACGAACCCTATGTAGTTAATCTTGTAATCGTAATGCCTTTCGCTCGTTTTCGTGTGTACGTCGTCAAGTTTTATCTTTAATTTCGCGTGTTTTATCGTCATTTTCACATTGACGTCGCCGGTAAAAACATAGTTTTTATTGTCCGGCGTAAGGGTAATATTGTACTCGCCCGCGTTCACTACGGCTTTTTCGCTTGCGGCGATTACCGAAACTTTATCGCCTTCCAAAACTCCGCCCGTTATCTCGGTTTTTAGCGTCTGCCACTTGCCGTTATAAACGTATTCCGCGGGAATAACTTTTACCGTCGCTTGACGCGGCGCGATTTCGAGTTTTACTTTTTTCGAGTCTATGTCCGTTTTCGTGACTACGCTTCCGCGCCTTGTTTCGGTAACTTTGCAGTAGTACCAGCCGTTTTGGTCGCAAGTCGTTACGGGACAATAAAGCACGGTCGGCTCTATACTGCCCTCGGTATTCGCAGAAAACGCTTCCGTATACACGCCGTTTTCTTGCGTGGAATAATACCAGGTATACGAATAATGCCCGTTCGCCGGCGCGTACGCCCTAAGTTCTATTTTTTCGTCGCCGTAACGCGGCGTTTCGTCTTCTCCCTCGTAGTAAACGCCTACGCTTCCGAAAAAGTCCTCGCTCGCTTCTTCGCCCTCCGCAAGCGCGTAAGAACGGTTAAAACCCGCGTGAATAAACGCCGTTATCGCGATAAGCGCGATGGTAATCGTCGCGATAATCAAAACCGCTTTACTGTTCTTCGTCATTATACGCTCCCTCCTCGAACTCATACTCTTTCAAAAACGTAAACTCCGATACTACGTCGCCGTTTTTATTGAGTCCGTATATCTTGCCTTCTTCGTAATCGCCGAATTCAACGGTAAACCGCGCGTACTTGCCGTTTACCTTGGTTCCCGTAACGTTTTTCGACGCGGGAACGAACTGCACTTCGTCGTGAACGAGCGACAGTTGTTCTTCGAGAAATTCGACCGTTACGTCGTCGCCTTCCTTGACAATGAACCGATATTCGTCCGCCTTGGTGACGATTTCCACGTTATAATAGGCAATACGCGAATTCTTCTCGTCTACGCACGCTATCGTGATACACGCCGTACCCTTAGATACCGCTTGAATAAAGCCCGTGCTTGTGACGGTAATTACTCTCTCGTCGGTAGAATAATACAACAAATATCCCGAAAGGTCAAACTTCGGCATGGGAACTTCGTAATATTGGTGTCTGGTCATACCGGTTATGCGTTCGGCTACCGCTCCGAAATTCGCTTCCGAAAAATCTATTTTCGGAATGACGCTTTCGTTAACTTTCGCTTCGTCCTCCGATATGCCGTCTTTTACGTTTATATGCACGAGGCAAACGCCCGCGCCCGCGGAATCGTACATGCAAACCGTGGCGATTCCCGCTTTAATCGCCTCGTAGTATTCGTTACCGTCGGCGTCCGTTTTCGCTTCTAAACATTCGTTCCCGTTCGTGACTTCGAGTTCGACGGTTTCCAAATATTCTTCCTTTATGCGTTTAAAAACGTCCCTTTCTATCTTATATCCTACGGGTACGGTCCAATTAAAAATGTATTCGGATACGGACACGAAAAACTCCAATTCGGCGTTGCCCGCATAAGCCTTGACCCTCGTTTGACCGAGTTTTACGGCACGCATTACGCTCCCGTCGAACTCGACCAACTTTTCGTAGCCGTCGCACACGGCGTATTTCACTTCTTGTCCGCCGCTCGATTTCACGTTAAAATAATACGTTCCGTAAATGTATGTATCTATCGTTCTCGAACCGTCCGTAGTCAAAACGCATTCTTCTTTTTTGCCTATATCGAGCATACCCGCTTGCCACGCCCATATCAGCGCGCCGCCGATAAGGAGAGGAATCACCGCGAACCAATACCAAAAACGCTTGAAAAACGCTTTGACTTCATTCTTTGCGATTTTCCTTTTCGGCTTACGCTCCGCAAGAGGCGTTTCTACCGTTTTTTCCGTCGCGACGGTCTTTTTTTCTTTTTTCGCCATAGTTTTTACTTCTCGTACTCCTTATAAACCGTATCGACGTCGCCGTCGACGTAAATCTTTTTATTCCGTAAAAGAATCGCCCTCTGACAAAGCATTTCCACTTGCCCTTTGCTGTGCGAAACAACGACGAACGTAACGCCTTTTTTTTGCAATTCTTTCATCTTTTCGCTACATTTTTGCCTAAACTTAGCGTCGCCTACCGCTAAGATTTCGTCCACGAGTATGACTCGGGCGACGTGTTGACCGCAATCGCGAACCCCGGTCTCGAAAGCATTCCGCTACTGTAATTCTTTATCGGCACGTTCATAAACTCGCCCGGTTCGGAAAACTCGACTATTTCGTCGTACTTGTTTTCCATTTCTTTCTTCGAATATCCGAGTATCGCGCCGTTAAGAAAAACGTTTTCTCTTCCAGAAGCGTTATCGTCGAAACCCGCGCCGATATTGAGCATCGGTACCATCGTACCGTTTACCGTTATGTTGCCGCTCGTGGGCGGTATTATGCCCGATATTATTTTCAGCAGCGTGCTTTTTCCTACCCCGTTCCGACCCGCTATCGCCACGCTTTCGCCGCGATAAATATCGAAACTCACGTCTTCCAAAACGCTGTACTCGCGATTTTTCCTCGGTTTTTCGCGAATCGAACCTGATTTCCGCCTCTTTTATTTCCTTTTCGTCCACTTCGCGGAGAAACTTCTCTTCTCCGAAAAGCACTATGAGAAAGGTCTTAAAAAAGATTTTTACGTCCAAAAAAAGCGATTCGTTCTCGACGTAGAACACGTCGTAGTAACTTCTGCTCTTTTTTTCGAGATATCCGTTGCCGTTCACTTGCGCCAAGCCCGTAAGTCCGGGCTTCACGGCAAACTTTTGCTTTTCCCACTCCTCGTATTCGTCGAGGTAAACGGGCATCAGCGGTCTGGGTCCGACGAAACTCATCTCGCCTTTCAGCACGTTGAAGAGTTGCGGCAACTCGTCCAACTTGAATTTCCTCAGAATCCGCCCCGCTTTCGTCACGCTCGGATTGCCGTCCTCTATTACGGCGTGGTCGGTGGCGAACGCTATATCGGTAGCGGTCATCGTGCGGAACTTGTAAATAAAGAAAGTTTTACCGCCTTTACCTATCCGCTCTTGTCTGAACAACGCTTTGCCTCTGCCGTCGCACCTTACGATAATCGCGCAAACGAGCATTAGCGGCGCCGTTATTGCCAGCGCTATCAGAGCAAAGAATACGTCCGCAACGCTTTTTATTGTGGCATCGGTGGCAAAACTGTCGTCGAACAAATCTCCCGCAACTATAACCGCCGCCGCACCGATGTTATCGGCATACTGCGCCATAGACGAAAATGCCGAAATCAACTCTCTGCGACGTGTTTTGCCGTCCACCCCGATAAACGGGGAATCCAAATGCACGTCTGCCGTGTGAATAATTTTCATAATAACTCCTTGAC
>CAKRAY010000061.1 GCA_934296355.1 uncultured Clostridia bacterium | reverse complement strand
GTTTTGTAAAAGTACGGCGTCGCCCGCTGTCAGAATTTTACTCATTATCTTAACCGCTCCGCCGGTATCTTTACATTTAATAATCTCTCCGCTAAATCGCGCTTGCCTTAAACCTTTCATAATTAGTCGCGCATTCACGCCGCAACAAACGGCAACGTCGACCACGGACGCAACCTCTTTTCCTATCTCCATATTTATTTTTTTAGTTAATTTACCGGCTTCGACAATTCCTTGCGTAACGATAATTTTTTTATTCTGAAACAAACTTAAAATCTTAATCGCGTTTTTAACGCCGATTATATTCGCGTTATAGCCGTCGTCTATTATGTGTATTCCGTTCAAAAACAGATATTGCAATCTGTGTTCGCTCGGAGTAAGTCCCGAAATCTCGGTTGAAAAATCAGCATATTCTTTTGTTATATTTGTTGCCATAGCAACGCATAACGCTATATTTTTAGCGTTATGCTCTCCTAACAATCGAGTTTCGTAGTCGTTAACGCACGATAAAACTTTTATAGAAAACGTTGTTTTGTCGTAACTTTCCGTAACATTCGATACAAACACGTCGTCGTCTTCGCTATTGCCTACCGACAAACAACATTTTTTATCCGATAGTAACTCAGATAATAATTCATCATCGGCGTTATAGACAATTAAACCGCAATTTTTTTCAATAATATTCGCAAGTTCGCATTTTTCTCTCGCGACGTTACTTACAGAACCGAACGTTTCCAAATGTTGACCCGTAACACCGACAATGATTCCGTAATCTGGTTCGTAGAGTTTACACAACTCCGCTATATCGCCTTTTTTACGCGCGCCGAACTCCATTATAAAGACTTCCGTATTAGTCGGCATTTCTTTAATCGCCAATGCGATTCCCATAGGCGTATTATAATTCCCTTGCGTTGCGTAAACGCGATATTTTTTCAATAATAAAGAAGTTAATATATTCTTACACCCGGTTTTGCCGAAACTTCCGGTAATAGCGATTTTGATGGGTTTAATAGAATTCAATTTCTTGATTTGTTCACGGATAAAAGCGTCGTTCTTTTTTATATAATACGGATTGATAACAAATAACGTTATACCATACGAAAATGGCGTAATAAGTATGGCGGCCGCTTCGCTAAAATATGTATAGTCTTTGGCAAAGATTTGCATAACCGTAACCAATCCGATTGTCAAAATTATATTTATTACGTTCGCTAAAATATAGGCGACGGTTCCTCGTTTCGTGAATTTATAACGATATTTTTCAGTAACAAATATAATAAAAAACGCTATACTCCAAACTATCGCGTAAGACAGTCGCGCAATTAAAAACGCGTCGATTTGCAAAACAAACCTATGCGCTATGCAAAGAAAAAGTAATGGTAGATAAGTAAGTATAATTAGAAAACATCTTCTTTTTGTCGCTCTCGAAAAACTTAGCGTATAATTGTTATTTTGAGCGATTACAAGCAATTTTTGTGACGCTATTACGTTTGTCAGAAGTATAATTATCGTCGCCGTCAACGCCATCGCTATCCCCCGATAAAAAAATCGCCAATGTTTCTATAAACACTTCGCTCATTTCAATATATGCGAAATGTCCGCAGTTTAGGCACTCTATTACGGCTGAATTCTTAATTTTCTTATTCATCTTTTTTGCCATATAAAAAGGCGTATCTTTGTCTTTTTGTCCCCAGAAAATTAAAGTCGGACAAATTACTCTATGTAATAACGGGGTCAAGTCTTCGTTTACGACGTTGACAAAAGTTTTTTTCATTATCGGCGATAATCGCTTATAATCTTCACTGCCGGAGTTTGTCGTTTTTAATTTTAGTTTTTTTCTTAATTTATAGTCAAAAACTTTTATATGGTAAAAAATATTACGTCTTGGTTTTATACCCGCGGCATCGACTAACATCAATTTTTCAACGTAATACCCGTATTTTGCGCATAGTTTAATGCCGACTCTACCGCCGAACGAATGACAAACGAGCGTAACTTTTTCTATTTCATAATATCTGATGAGATTTACTATAGACAAAACGTAATCGTCAAGCGAAAGCGGGAGCGACGGGTGCGGCGTTTTACCGAAACCGTAAAAATCAACTAAAGTAACTCGATACCCTCTTTCGGCAATTCTTTTTGCGACAAACAAAAAACTGTCGACGCTACCGCCCCAACCGTGTAAAAAAAAGACGTCTTTTCCGGTTCCGAATCGGATATGATTGATTAGTTTCAGTTCTATCTCCTAAAAATATAACCAATAAATCTTTGCGTTCTCTTTATCCCGATAAAACCCTTTTCTTGTTCCTACGTATTTAAAACCTAATTTTTCGTAAAATTTTTGCGCGGCAACGTTTGATTCCCTTACCTCTAACGTAACTGCGGTTACGCCGGCTTCTCTCGCGTTATATAATAGTCTATTCATGATATTAAGACCTATGCCATTTTTCCTAAATTCGGGCTTCACCGCCACTTTTAATATATCGCATTCGTCTAAAATTTGTGTATAACAGCCGTATCCCGCTATAACCCCGTCAACATAAGCGATTTCATAAGTCTTAAAACTGTCCGCTATATCAGAAAAAAAAGTGCTTTCTCCCCATACTTCATCTCGAAAACACTCTAAATCGATTTTATGTAAATCTTTATAATTATCTTTCGTTAAATTTTCAAAACGTATATTCATACTTAATATTCGGCAGACGATTTTTTCAAATAAAACGGTTTGGCTTGTTTAACAAACAAACCGAGTTCGGCTTTTTCGTTGCACTTACTTTGAATGGCGTCGGGATGAACTTCGGTAAGATAAACTTTCTTTAATTTTATCCCGGCAATTTCGGATTCGTTAAGCGCCATATATTCGACAGTTCTCCCGAACTTTCCTACATAATAATTACCGGGCCTACAATCTAACAAAACAAGTTTTTCTTCGCCGTTATCGAGTTGTTCTAATGATGTGATTTCCACTATTTTTTTCTTGGTTGCCATTGCAAAAGCGTTGACAGTCGCTACTCCTATTCTTATTCCAGTAAAAGAACCGGGCCCTACAACCACTCCGAAAACGTCGATATCACTTAGCGTTGCGCCGTTATCGGTTAAAAAACTATCAACGTAGGTAAGCAATAATTCGTTATGCTTTTTACAATTCTTTTCGCCTTGAAAATAATAGTTTTTATTATTAAAAGTCAACCCCAAGATAATTTGGTCGGTTGTCGTATCAATCGTCAATAAATTCATAAGTCAACGCCCTCGATCGTTATCGTTCTTTTGTTCTCGCCCGAATACTCGATATTAACGGTAATTACGTTTTTTTCGATAAATTTTACCTTGTTCCATTCCACAAGACAAACGTCGTTGCCATAAAAATAATCATCGAATCCGAGTTCTTCCAATTCCTCTTCGTCGTTTATTCTGTACATATCGAAATGACGTAAAGTTAAATCGCCGTAATACGATTTCATTATAGTAAAAGTAGGACTGGTCACGTTATTTTTTACGTTTAACGCTTTTGCAAATCCTTTGGTGAAAGTCGTTTTTCCCGCGCCGAGTTCTCCGTTTAGCAATATTATCTCGCCGCCCTTACATTTACGCGCGACTTTTTCCGCAATTTTATATGTATCGTTAATAGATTCAGAAACAAAAATCATAGCTTTATTATATATCTTTTTCTTCGGTTTGGCAATTATTTTCGACTTCGGAAGGCTTCTTTTTCTTTTTACTCGTAACCTCCCAATGTAAAATTTTCGAGAGTTTCTTATATGTCAAAAACGTTATTAAACCAACTATGCTAAGTCTAAGTAAATTAAAAGGTAATACGCCCAAAAATATATAGTATAAGTAGAAATTGGTTTTATTTACGCCTTTGTAAAGCGTAGCGCATATACCAACAACGGCGTCGAAATTGCCGTTAAAAAAGAGTTTAACGTAAAAAGGTATAGCCACGAAACGGTTAAACAGCATACTGAATACCGTTGCTATCGACACGCCGATAATAACGCCGATAAGCGCCGATTTTTTTGTTTTAAGTTTACTGTAAAAAAGCGAAGCAGGTAAAACGACGCTTAGACCGATAATACAGTCCATTAGTTCTCCCACCATCGCGGTGGTAGAAAACGGCAGTTTGAGAGCGCACTTTATTATTATTACTAAACAACCCGAGAAAGGTCCGACGCCGAACCCGGCGAGAAGCGCAGGCAATTCGGAAAATTGCATTTCCAAAAACGACGGAAACATAAACGGTAAAGGGAATTTCACAAACATATATAGAATATATGAAATTGCCGCGAGCAACGCTGTTTTCGCTATATATGCGGGCGTTATTTTCTTAAAACCTTTTTTTATTCCGTTCATTTCTACTCCTACCGTCCATAAAAGAAAACCCCGTATGAATAAATCAAACGGGGCGAATTCTTAACGACGATTACATTTCTTTCATCCGGACTATACCGTCGGCGCAAGAATTTAACTTGCTCTGTCTTACGACTCGTGGGCTATACCACCGGTGGAGAATTTCACTCCGCCCCAAAATGTATTTTTATAGTAACTCTCATTAGTGAAAGTGTCAAGCGTTTATAAGTATATTACTTATTAAACGTAGTGAAATCGAGTACGCTTAGTTTTACTCTGCTTTCGTTTTGTTCCTTACCTAATTTATTGACAATCATTATACCGGTATAGTACATACCTTTGAGGAAGTATTTGTCTGAATACGGTTCTGACGAGCCGCTAATGCTGTCGATAGATTCCATATAGTCGGAGTAGTCCTTGTTATATACGGGACAAACGACTCTATTGGTTATACCATCTACGGTAATATCTACTAAATATACGTCCACAAGGCCGATAGCCAAATTCTGCGCGCCTTCGTTTAGAGTATCGTCCTTAAAAATTCCGTCGGAAAGTAAGTCGTCGTAAAGGTTGATAATATCCGAGTCGTATACCGTAATCGTTATAGTATGTTCTTTACCGTCGTATAAATCTACGTTATTCATAAGCGTAACTCTTGCGGATACGTTACGGTAGATATAGAAACTGTATACGAGTTCTCCGTTAGAATTATAATTCAGCATCATTCCGCGCTGACGAGTCTTTTCTTTTACGGTTTCATAATACGGCGTATTGCCGCCAAACAGCAAGTAGAATTCGTCTTTCGGTAATTCGTAATACGTTTTATTCTTATCGACCCTTTCTTTTTCTTGCGGCTTGTTGATTTCTTCATACGCGTTTTCGCCGACTTTCTTATAGAACTTGTTCGTCGCGTCATTAAGTATTTCTTCTCCTATACTATCTTCCGAAGCGTAATAAGGTACGTAGTTACCCGAATTGATATAGTAGTACACGCCGTTAATGGTTTCGGCCGTCCACTTTTCGGGCGACGGATTAATCGTTTCGTAATACTTAATGTAATATCCGTACGACTCGTCTATGGGCTTGCCTATTTCGGAATTTCTTATCGTTTGTTCTACGTATACGCCGTCTATTAACTTGTAATAGGTAACGCCCGAGGTAATAAATCCGGCGGTAATTAATTCGTATACTTCGCGATAATATTTATCGGTAGGAATTACGGTGTCATGCATGTCGTTCGTTACGGTTACTTTTCTATAATTTCTATCCGCCTTAAATCTAATCGACATAGAATTTTCAGTATATCCGTAAGGCACGTCGTAAGCGTCCGTAGCCATATAGATATACGGTTTATCTCCCGCAAATTCTCCGGTCAAAACGCTATCTCCGCTCACATACGAACCTTTGTTGAATATGTCGCCGTCTACGATATATTTCGCAAAATCCATATCGGTGTTTACTCGAGTACCGGAATATGCGTCAAGTAATCTAAGACTTGCATTGTTTAGCGATATACCGTGATACTGCCCGCTAAATGCGTCCGAGATATGAGAATCTTGTAAAGTCATACCGTTAGTACCGATCGAACCGGATTCCTTGACGTAATAATTATAAGACCCGTTATCGATAACTTCGCCGCTTCTCTCGATTAACCTATACCCGCCGTCGTCGACGTAGATTACGCCTTGAGGAATAACCATGCCGTCGGGCAAATCTATTTTTGCGTACGAATCAATACCGAAAGATTCGCGTTTTATATATTGTTGCCAAGCGAGTTTAGTGGCGTTTTCGCCTAAATCGTGTTGGTAAATTCTTATAGTTGCGACGTGGTCTTCATCGTCGTCGGCAAAATCGACCTTAATTATGTTGATATAGTCGGTCCATTGTAAATCCAGCGTCGAACCGCCAAACCATACGTAATTAAGTTCGTCGTCATGATTATACCACGTTAAATAAACGGTAGTTAATGTGATATCGCCGTATCTTACGATGCGCAATCCTATTGCAGTCGAAGTTACGTCGTCGACCGGCGCCGCCAGCAAGTTAGTGAATTGCTTAGTCGTAGTACGCAAGAACAACCAAACCTCTCCGTTATCGTTTATCGTAACGTTATCCATTACATAGGTAAGATTCTTTTGACTTGCCATTCCTTCCGCATAATAGAACATGGAGGTCTGACCGGAAGTATTGTCGAGTAACAACGGGGACGTCGATTTAGCGGTTAATCCGCTTCTTACGTCAAACGTCATGGCGTTACCGCTAAAAGTCACGTTGTCGCCTTCGGAAACTACGCCGTTTATACTTAATTCTATTTTACCGTTTGCCGTGATATCGATATAACTATCGCCACTAACCCAGTATCCCGCATAATCGGCGTAATCATCGCTCAATAACGGTCCTTCGATATTTCTTACCTTTTCGAATTGTAAGGTCGCGGAATCTTCGTTAACGGCGGTTAAAGTCATATAACCGTTGTCGTCTACCGATAATTTTGCTTTAGGTAAAGCAATAAGTCCTTTATCGGTAACTTGCCTATCGAATTTAATCTCGTTCTCTTGATTTTCCGTGACGTAGAGCATTATCTTTGTGCTATCGATTAACACGCTTTGCTCGCTTACGCCTTCGAAATAATTGAAATATGCGGAATATATGATTTCATACAAACCGGGCTTCGCGAGATCATCTTCCGTTTTGTTTCCGTAATCCACCGTGAAGGTAATTCTGAAGTTATCCGCTTCCGGCGAGTATTTCGTATTGAAGTAACCCATTGCCGCAGTGTTGCCGCCGCTTATGCATATGTACTTAACTTTATCTATAGCCGCTTTCACGCTGTCGGAAAGGTTTTCCGCAGTGGATTCGTTAACTATGTAGGTTACTTTGCCTTCGTCGACTCTTGCCGGCCAAAGTAGAACGTTGGCAATATAGTTATCTGTGGTAACGGTCTTTAACAATCTTGTTTTAATGGTAAATTTGGAGACCACTACTCTAAGGTTATGGTAACTAAATCCGGGCATACCGGGTAATTCAAACATTAACGGGTTTATGGTTTTTACCGTTTTATCGTCCGTTTCTTCGTAAAGTTCTATCAGTCCTTCCGTTGAAGTAACGTTGTTCACGATGTCTATGGTAAAGTATTCGGCAGAACTATCGTATTCTTCGGAGAACACGTATCTGTTCAATTCGGTATCGTAGACGTAATAGTACTTACCGCTACTGTCATCTGCATCGTATTGTTCTTTCGTAAGAAATACTCTTGTCTTCTTAGCGTAAGTCTTTCCGGCAACAGGCGCTTTATCCGTTGTATTTATATAATAACCGCCGTAAGATTCCGTATATTCGTAGTAGCCGCCGAGATATGAGAATACGAATTGCGCGTTATCTACGGTAACGTATACGTAGTAAACTTTCTTCGCAACGGTCTGCTTCTTAATAGTGATACCGTTTAAGTACGGCATTGTCGTTTTATCGTATTGAACTATGTCTTTCAATTCGCCCAGTTTATCTATGTAAATATTGATACTGTGGCTAGAACCGTTAAACACGTCAACCAACGAATCGGAAATCACACATTCGTAATAACTAACGTAGCAACCGGAAGTAAAGTTGTTTCCTTTGCTTTTTATCACATAATACTGTTTATCCTCGGCGGGTTCAACGTCTTCGGTTAGTCGATAGCCGTCGTAAATCGCTTCATAGTAATCGACCCCTTCCTCAAAAACGACTCCTTCCTCGGGACTCTTCTCTTTAAGTGCTTCCAAGGTGTAATAAGTTACTCCGTCAACTCTTGCGGTATGGTTGGTTTTAACGAGAAGTCTTGCTTTATAATCCATTCTCACGTAATAATAAGGC
>CAKRAY010000060.1 GCA_934296355.1 uncultured Clostridia bacterium | reverse complement strand
GATTTATAGTTCTTCGTTACCGACGATGCCCGAAACGGTAGACGGATTGTACTTTGACGGTTGGCAAAAAGAAGACGGAACGAAGATAACGGGTAGCCTTCATGTCACTTCGGATATGACCATAACAGCTATTTGGTTAGCGCCCGTAACGCTGACCGCTGTGTACGGTAATGGCATTGCCGATAAGGCGATTAGCGTTAAACCCGGCGCAACGATTGACTCGACTCAATACGCCGTAGACGCTACTAACGGTAAGATTGCTATGGGTTACTATACCGATAGCGCGCTTACTACCGAATTTACCGCAACCTCTATTACCGTGGACACGACAATTTATGCTAAATGGGTGGAAGCCGGAACTTATACGATAACGTTAGGAAATACTTACGGCTTTGCTTATGACAGTTCCGATAATTCGTGGAAGAATGCTAATAAAGGCGTAAAATCCTCGACGGCATCTTTAACGATAACCGCAGTCGACGGTCCCATCGACGTTAGATTTAGTTATTGGTATTCCAGCGAGAATTCCGATAAAACCACGATTAAGTGCGCGGGCAAACAAGTAGTATCTAGTGGCGGTATTATGACTGCCGCCGAAGCGGTAAATATTGTGACCGTACTTAATGTCGGAGAAACAATCGAAATCTCGTATTCTAAAGACAGTAGTGTCGATAAAGGCGACGATACGCTCTATATCGTTAACTTAAAGATAAACAGTATGGCTGTGACCAGACCTGAATCGCCCGACTTTATGGGCGGTACCTATACTTGCGAAGGTGAAGCCGATTTAGTACTTGACGGCTTCGGCGGATATACCCGCGGAGAACAAACCGGCACTTACGAAAAGGTTACCGGCGAAAGTTATAATGCGATTGTCTATATCGACGGTGCGGCCTATAAACTTACTATAACGGGCAACGTATACGCTCTCGAAGCGTATACCGTAACCGTAAGTTACAACTTTGGCAATATTGAAGCCACGCTTGCTTCGGAACAAAAGTATTATGGCGAAAACTTTACTCTTCCCGCCGCTCCTGCGGTAGAGGGATACGTTTTCCGCGCTTGGTATACGGATGCAGACCTTACTAAAGAAGCAGGGAATTCCGTCGTATTGACCGGAGATATCACGTTCTACGCTAAATACGTCGAATCGGTTACCGCTACTTTCGACTACAACGGTCAAGGTACGGAGGCTCAAGTTGTCGTTAAAGCAAAAGGCGACAAACTTTTAGCAAGCGAGATTCCCGCAGTGGGCATAGAGGTAACTTACGGAACTAAAACTTTCATCGGATGGTATACCGCCAACGGAACGGATGACAATTGGGGAGACGCTGTAACCGCAAACACCGTTGTCAGCGAAAACGTAACTTATTATGCTAAATGGGCTGACGCGCCTAAGTCTTACGGAACGTACAAAGGCTGGAATTATTACGGCGCCAGCACGTCCGGTTCGAAAGCAAATTCAGACTTAAGTACTGCAATACTGGTTGTCGATGCAACCGGAAAATATGGTTTGAAGAGCGAGACCGTGAGTAGCGATAATTCTCTTACCGAAGACCAGGCTAATGTAGAGGAAGGCGCTTTGATTCTCAATAACGTATATCACTATTTCAGTAGAGACCTCGGCTTAGTATGGAGAGCGTATAGAGATATACCGGATTCGGTAGGAACGGATACTTATTTAGGATTCGATATCAGCAGAGTTGCGAAAGTAGACTACGTCGGATGGAATAACGTAGCGTTTAACGGCGTGACGACCTACACGGGCTTTATTACCATAACCTACAACGATAATACCACGCGTAACGCATTCTTATACAACAACGTCGTAGTTAAGGACGTAAAATGGAATAGCGGTGTAACGACTGTGGCGGGTCTTAAAGACTTAACTACAAGCGGAATAGACGTATTTAACAGTTCCGACGTGCAAATATTCCAAATCGTCAACAAAGAAATTTTGGTATCCGACGGAAAAGCCGGTGCTTACACCGGAGAATACGGAGAAATCACTCTTAACGGTTTCGGCACGGCAACTATAGGAGAAACTTCCTTTGAATACACTCTTAGCGGAAACGAAGTTTCGTTTGTGTTGAATAATGCGTCGAGAAAGATAACTCTTTCCGAAGGTACTTACGCTAAGACTCTCGACGGATATGAAGGAACTTACACCTTACCCGACGGCAATACGCTTACCCTCGACGGTTACGGCAATGCGGGCGAAGGTAAAACTTACGTAACAAACGGTAATTCCATTACGATTTTCGAGGGCGAAGTAAGTAACGGATACACCGTAGATACCGAAACCAAACAGTTCTTAACTAAAGGTCAATTCGCTGGTTGCACTTTCAGTGGTTCTTATTATGATGCCTGGGATGAAGGAACGGACAAGATAACGATAGTGTTTGACGAATCCGCATCGCTTGCCGGAACGTTTAATCATTTAGGCGGAGGATATTCAAACGCTTTGTCAGTTAAGTTTACTGCTGTGTTCGAAGGTTCGACTTTAACGTTAACCTTTACCGAGTATACGCAAGGAAGTAGCAATAATAACATTATCGGTAAAACAATGACGCTCGAATTAACGGAAGACAATAAACTTAAAGTAACGAAGTTCCCGATTTCTTCGGGTTCGAGTAGCCAATACGGCGTTAAGACCGGTACGGTTCTTACGTCTACCGATTTCGCAGGCTAAGCCGTTTAAGTTAACGAATAATTAAAGATTAAACCGTCCCGACTTTTCGGGGCGGTTTCTTTAATGTGAAATACTATTCACATTATGCAATAAGCGTTTGACAAGCGTATTTTTTGTTTGTATAATTAAGCCGAAGAATAAAAGAAGAGTGCGTTCGGCACAATATAGGGTATATGAAAAGCAAATTTACTGTTAGCGGAATGAGTTGCGCGGCTTGCTCGGCGCGAGTTGAAAAGAGCGTCGGCAAACTTTTATGCGTGAAAGAGGTTTCGGTAAATCTTCTCACCGGGTCGATGGTGGTGGAGTATAAAGACTGCGCCGACGACGACGCGGTAATTAACGCGGTTGTTTCCGCGGGTTACGGAGCGGTTAAGGTCGGTAAAAATCAAGAAAAAAGCGGAATTGACGTAAAAAAGGTTGAAAAAGACGACGATAAGAGAATGAAAGTTCGGTTAATCGTTTCGATTGTTTTTTGGATACCGCTTATGATTATAGCCATGTCGAATATGTTTTTCGACTATTTTCATTTGGCGGTACCCGATTTTTGGGCGAAGTCTTTTTACGGACACGAGAACGCCGTTACTTTCGCGTTGACGCAAATTATTTTGCTCACGCCGATAGTGGTCGTGAACAGAAAGTATTTTATAGGCGGGTTTAAGGCGATTATCAAGAAGTCGCCCAATATGGACACGCTTGTCGCGCTCGGTTCGAGCGTTGCGATAGTTTACGGTATTTTCGCTTTGTACATGATAGGGTACGGCTTAGGTCACGGCAATCACGCTATGGTTATGGAGTATTCGTGCGACCTTTACTTCGAGTCCGCGGGTACTATTCTCACGCTCATTACCGTAGGTAAATATCTCGAGGCGCGTTCCAAGCGTAAGACGAGCGAGGCGATAACCAAGTTAATCGACCTTACGCCCAAGACCGCGACGGTAATAAGAAACGGCGAAGAAGTGGTTATCAACGCGGAAGAGGTCGTTGTAGGCGACGTGTTTTTATTAAAACCCGGCGATTCGGTACCGGTTGACGGCGAGATAATAGAGGGAAGAACCTCTTTCGACGAGTCGGCGGTCACGGGAGAGAGTATTCCGGTAGAAAAACAAGAGGGCGATAAGGTTATTTCCGCCACGATTAACAAGAGCGGGTTCGTTAAAGTTCGCGCGACGAGAGTAGGCGAAGACACCACGATAAGCAGACTTATAAAACTGGTCGAGGAAGCCTCGGCTTCCAAAGCGCCGATTTCCAAACTTGCGGACAAGATATCGGGCGTTTTCGTACCGACCGTGGTAATAATCGCCGTAATATCCTTTATCGTATGGCTGTGCGTAGGTAGAACGTTCGAGTTCGCTTTGGCGCGCGCGATATCGGTACTGGTAATATCCTGTCCTTGCGCGCTCGGCTTAGCGACGCCCGTCGCGATAATGGTCGGCACGGGAAAGGGCGCGGAAAACGGCATTTTAATAAAGTCGGGCGAGGCGATACAAACTCTTGCGGGAATTGACACCGTGATTATAGACAAGACCGGTACGGCTACCGAGGGTAAACCGACCGTTACCGACCTCGTTTGTTATAACGTTGACGAGGAAAGACTTATCGCGCTTACCGGCGCGGTGGAAAAAATGAGCGAACACCCCTTAGCCGAGGCGGTATTAAACGAGCAAAAGCGTTTGTCGGTTCCCGAACTGACGGCTAAAGACTTCGAAGCGGTTTTCGGAAAAGGCGTAAAAGCGAAAGTAGACGAAGAGAGCGTTTTCGTAGGTAATCTTCCTTTTATGGAAGAAAGCGGCATAGTCGTAGAAGAAAACGTTAAAGAGAAAGTGAAAGAACTCGCGGCAAAAGGCAAAACGCCTTTGGTCGTTGCCGAAAACGCGCGCATTATCGGTATAATAGCCGTAGCGGACAGAGTAAAGAAAGGCACCGTTGAAGCTATAGAGCGGTTTAAGGCGATGGGCTTACGGGTAGTAATGCTTACCGGCGATAACCAAATTACTGCGGAAGCGGTAAAAAACGAAATCGGCGCGGACGAAGTTATCGCGGGAGTATTGCCCGACGGTAAGGCGAAGGTTGTAGAAGAAATCAAAAAGAGCGGACATAAGGTCGCTATGGTAGGCGACGGAATTAACGACGCGCCCGCGCTTACCGCCGCGGACGTAGGACTTGCGATAGGCGACGGCACCGATATAGCGATAGAGAGCGCGGACGTTGTGTTAACGAAAAGCGACTTAAACTCGGTAGCCGACGGAATAATTCTCGGTAGGAAAGTTTTGCGGAACATAAAAGAGAATTTGTTCTGGGCGTTTTTCTACAATTCGGTCGGAATTCCGATTGCGGCGGGCGTGCTTGTACCCGTAGGCTTTGCGCTTAACCCGATGTTCGGCGCGGCGGCGATGAGTTTAAGCAGCGTATGCGTGGTATGTAACGCTTTAAGACTCAGAGGAGTAAAACTCAACAAAAAATCTCAAAAAAAGGAGAAAAAGAATATGAATAAAACTATTTACGTAGACGGTATGATGTGTATGCACTGCGCGGGCGCAGTAAAAAAAGCGTTGGAAGCGATTAACGGCGTAAAAAGCGCGGAAGTCAATTTAAGCGAAAAAAGTGTAACGCTCGAATTAACCCTTCCCGTTAGCGACGAAACTTTAAGAGCCGCTGTCGAGAAAGCCGGGTATAAGATGAGATAAGTTAACTTTATTTTTGCATAAAAAGGCTGTAAAAGATTTTTTACAGCCTTTTTTATTGAGATTTTTGCGTTTTTATATTTAGCCGAGGTTTTGCGGCAACACAATTTTTAAGTATATTTCCCCTTGAAAAAAAATCGATTTAGGTGTATTATTATATAAAGAACATTTTTGAGGACAAACCGATAAAAACGGAGATAAAAATGAAGAAGAAATTGAGTTCTTTGGCGCTTATGATTGCGGCGAGTGTGCTTTTTGCCGCGGTTGCCGTTGCTTTTAGCGGTTGCGCGAATCAAGAAGCGACCTACGAGTTCGACGGAAAAACGATATATCTTGCCGGAGAGGAATTCGACAGCGAAAATACTAAGGTAAAAAAAGTAAACTCTAATGGTAAAGTTCTTAAAGAATTTACTTTGAAAGCGGAAGACGTAAGCGGTTTTTCTACCGAGAGCGCAAAGGGCAATAAGGTTATGACCTTTACCGTAGACGGCGTAGAACAAAACGTAACTTATTTCGTATGCGCCGAGCCGGTCAGCCTTGCCGATTTGAAGAGTTCTAACGTGAGCGGCAGCGACGCGGTCGTTTACAGAGATATTATGTACGGTACGAGAGTTATGCCCGAAGGTTCGACGGCTTTCGCGAAAAATTCGGACAGCAATCAAGACTTCGACGTATACCTACCTACGACTTTGGATAAACTCGACCCTAACACGCCTGTTTTCCTTGCCGTGCACGGCGGCGGATGGATGTCGGGAAATAAAACTACCGGCGATACGAGTTTGATTTGCAAGATGCTTGCGAAAAACGGCTATGTGGTTTTTGCGATGAATTATATACTCGCGACGCTCGGGAAGGATACGCCGTCGTTTAATATGATGGTCAGCGATATCGGTTCTATGGTAGCGCACATGAAACTGTTCTTTGAAAAGAACGGCTTGACGAGCGAAAAAATCGCTATCGGCGGTATTTCGGCGGGCGGACATCTTTCCACGCTTTACGCGTATAAACACGGCGCGACTTCGCCCTTAAAAATCGCGTTCGAACTCGACATCGTAGGACCTACGCAAATTGCCGATATCGGGTATAAAAAGACTCTCGAACAGTTTATTTACAAGTACGATAAAGACTGTACGCAACCGAAAGTACTCGTCGATTTAGCGCATAATCTGATACCCGACCTCGTTTACGGCATCGGGGAGATAGAAAACGGTTCGGTTCCCGAAATAGAACTGATAAGAAAAGGTCAACTTACTCGCGGCGTCGACTTGACGTCTTTGTGGGAACTCGTCGATACCGTTTCGCCCATTACTTACGTTACCGAAAACTCTTGTCCAACGATTATGGCTTACGGACAAACGGATAATTCCGCGTTAAAGTTCCTCAATTTCGAAGTGAACCTTTTCCCGGAAGACGTCGTTACCGACACGATGGTGCCTACGACTTGTTTTTATAATCTTAAAGAAAAGTTCGACAGTTTAGGCGTGCCTAACGTCGGTAAAATCTTCGAAGGATACAGACACGAAGAGGTGGCGAGCGTAGAGGGTAAGGAATCTCTCGACTGGATACTTACGCAGTTCAACGCCTACGCGGAGTTATATCTTAAATAAAAACGTACAATCGAAAAAACAACGCGGAACGAGCAGTTTCGCGTTATTTTTTTTCCAAACTGTACTTATGCTTAAAAAAAATAGTTGCGCTTGAAATAAAACGAAGTTTTTGATAAAATAATATTATAAAAAAGTAAACGGAGAAAAGTATATGAAAAAAGGACTGAAAATCACGCTCAAAGTTTTACTAAGCGTCTTGCTTATAATCGTTCTTGCGGCGCTCGCTTATTTAGGATACGTCGTGTTTTCCTATTCCCGCATCGAAGACAATCAGACGCTTACGGTAGAAGGGAAGGGCAAGCAAAACTCGGCGAAAACGGGCGTTGAGTACGTAATAGCCACGCAAAATCTCGGATTCGGCGCGTATACGGCGGACTTTACGTTCTTTATGGACGGCGGTAAGGAGTCGAGGGCGGCGAGCAAAGAGAGCGTAGAAAACTGCATAACCGCGGCGGCGACGACCGTTGCGAAATACAACCCCGATTTCGTGCTTTTCCAAGAAATCGATATAGATTCGACGAGAAGTTATCACGTCGACGAACGAGAAATATTAAATAAATATTACGGCGATTATTCGCGCGCGTTCGGAGTAAATTACCATTCCGCGTACTTAATGTACCCGATTTTCGAACCGCACGGAGCGTCTAACAGCGGCATGACCACTTATAGTTTTGCGGATATCGCTTCTTCGACGAGGAGAAGTTTGCCTATATCTACGAGCTTTTCCAAATTCCTCGACCTCGACCGCTGCTACACCGTGTCGAGAGTGGCTGTCGAAGGCGGCAAAGAACTCGTCATATTCAACGTGCATTTATCCGCGTACGGCGGCTCGGACGAAATTCGCGCGGCGCAAATGAATATGCTGCTCGGACAAATGCAAGAAGAATACGAAAAGGGTAATTACGCCGTATGCGGCGGAGATTTCAACCACGATTTTACGGGCGATTCCACGCAAAAACTTAACGGCGGCGGCAACGTCGATTTCGGTTGGGCGCAACCTTTCCCGATAGAGTATCTCGATACCTATAACGGCATAGTACGCGCCGACAAGTACGACGACGATAAGTTGCAACCCACTTGCCGTAACTGCGACGTGCCGTACGAAGAAGGCAACTTTACGATAATCGTAGACGGGTTTTTGGTATCCCGAAACGTGGAAATAACGAGCCTGGTAAACGTGCAGACGGGTTTCGCTTATTCCGACCACAACCCCGTAGTAATGAAGTTTATATTAAAATAAATAAGGAAGGGATATCGGAATGA
>CAKRAY010000059.1 GCA_934296355.1 uncultured Clostridia bacterium | reverse complement strand
TAAAAAATTAGGTAAAAGTTCGATAACTTCTTCTTTATATTCGCCGTAGAGTCTTACGAACGGAGTTTTTTCGTCGGGCAATATCGTTTTTATCGCCGCGGCAATCGCTTTTTTGCTGACTTCGTCGTCGTAGTCCACGTCCCACATTACCGCCGCGCAGTTATCCTCTTCGCCCATAGAGATTATCGTCAAAATGTCCTCGCAATCGATTAAAATCGTATTGTCGGGATAATTAACCGTTTCCGCTAACACGTCGCCGCCTAAGTAATCGTTGATAATCGGCAAAAAGTATACCGTTTCCGCGGGCAAACTCATCTTTCCGGGGTCGGCAATCGCATTATAATCGGGTACGGCTTCGTCAAGCGGCAAACCGAGCAAAATATGCGCGTAAATACCGTTGGTAGCGATCGCGAACGTTTCCGCTTTCGCTTTGTCGTATTTTTCGAAGAGTTCTATACTCTCCTTTCCAAGCGCGGCGCGAAGAAGTTTGGTAATTCTATCGCCGTCGCGAAGATACGCTTCGTTAAGTTCCGAAAGGCTTCCGCAAGCAAGGAGCGGGTTTTCGATAACGACTTTTTCCGCAATCGTATCGTCCATAATGCCTATTTCTATCCTATCGTAACCGATAGAACACGCTATTCTGCACGCGTCGAGGTCGCGTGTTCTTACCGATACCGTTTCTCCGTCGTATCTTACCGTCAAGTCGCGTTCCAAACGCTTATCGCAAGCAAGGCGTATTCCCGATTCTATTTGCTCCTCGGTAAGAAACCTCTCGTCGAGTTTCGTCGGCGCAAGGTCCGGGCAAGTAATACGGCATTTTCCGCATCGTCCCGTACCGCCGCAAGGAAAATTCACTCCCGCGTTTTGTAGTATCTCTTTTAGTCCGTCTCCCTCTTTCGCTTCTATTATCTTTCCGTTAAAAACTATTTTCATTTTTTACCTTCGTCGGTTTGCGGTTCGTATTTGCTTTTCAAAGAGTTCAAAACCGCGTTAATTATATTTTTGTCGTCGTCCGACAAGTCGCTTTTATCCGCGTCTTTGACGATTTGGTAAATAAACTTTTCGGCGTCAAAGTCGCCTATCTTAAACAATTCTATTATTCCGTACGCCGATATCGCTGTTTTAGCGGCGTTGATAATCGCCGCTTTCGCCTCGTCGCTTACGCCCTCGAAAAGCGTATCGAACGCGGTTTCGGCGTCGGTAAGAACTTTTGACAAACTCTCCTCCGCCGAGATTCTTCCCTCCGCGCTTTCGCTTATCGGGATAAACAGATTATTGTCGATTTTGGACAAGTCGTAATCTTTTTTCTCGTACGCGAACGCTTCTTTCAAGCCGATTTTTATCGACATTCCTATAACGCCCTTCTTTCCGCTCGTGGAACAAACTCTTTTGGCAATCAAAGTAAGCGCGGTATTTATTATCTCGGTGCTTTGCGAGTCGATTACGCCGGCGCTATGAAGGGATATCACGAAGTCCGTCAGTTCCGCCACGTCCAAATTGAACTCCGCTAAAATATCGGTATTATAATAGGTCGGTTTTTCGTTGACGTCGGTGGCGCAATGGATTTTGCCCGTTTTAACGCGAGCCGAGTTCTTAATAAGCGTCATGAAGCCGCTACGCAAGTCTTCCGGTACGGCGGCTTTCAATATCCCGAGAGCGTCGAAGCCTTGCTCGAGCGCGTTTACAAACAGTTCGTAAACGCCGTTTGTTTTTAACTCGAACTCATAGTGGCTTTTACCGTCGTCGTCCTTTTGTATCGGGAGTATATCGCTACCGGTAAGGTCTTTTCGGTTTACCATAGCCATGGTAAAGGAATCCATAAAGCCGTCTTTTACGTTTTCCGCAAACTCTCTACCGAACACGGCGGCAAAAGTTTCGTCCTTCATTCCCACCCATTTGCTTCTATATTCGTTATCGGCGGGGTGTCTGTATTCCGCAATAAGGTTATGGTCGATTTCTTTGCCGTACGCAGCCGTGATATCGATTTTTTCGTTAAGGAAGTCGTAGCAAAAATCTATGCCTTTCTTGAATTCGGGTAAAGCCGCTTTCGCTTCGGGCGAGAGTTTCGTCACGCCGTCGAGCATACCCGCGATTAAAGAACCCTTTCCGCTAATCAAAGCGTCGATGGCCTGCGATATGCCGTTAAGCAAGCCCGTAAAAGATTCGTCCGTTTCGTACGGAACGAAACGTACTCTCGCAAAATCTTTATCCCTTTCCGAAACGCGTTTTAGCGTTACTTTTACGCCGAAGCCGCTCTTTGCAGGGTTCGAGGGGTCGGACGTATCGGGAGTGTACATCGTAACTCTTACCGTTCCGTCGGAAACGACGGTTTTGTCGGCGATTTTGGCATAGTTCTCGTTTACGGTTTCAAACGAACTTTTGTTTTCCGCGCGGTTGGTGTTGTTTTGCTTATTGCCGCCCGTCGAGCCGCCGCCGAAGCCGCCGCCCGAAAAGTTACACGCGGCCAGCGTCAGCGCCATAATCGCCGTCAGCGCGCACGCTAGAAGCAAAGTTAACTTTTTCTTCATAATAATTCCTCTTTTCTCTTATCTATTTTCAGCAACCGGTAATGACCGCTTTTATTCTTCTTATTCCGCTCGAAGAAGACTGCTCTTTCGTGATGGTGAAGTGTCCGAGTTCGCCCGTGTTGCTCGCGTGAGGTCCGCCGCAAATTTCCATAGAATAGTCGCCTATCGTGTAGGTCTTTACTATGTCGCCGTATTTGCTTGCGAACACGCCCACTGCGCCGAGTTTTCTTGCTTCTTCTACGGGCATTTCTCTGCATACGACGGGAACTTTCTCTTCTATAATCTTATTAACCATATCTTCTACCGCTTTTATCTCTTCGGGTGTGAGCGGACGCGGGAAGTTGAAGTCGAAACGCAATCTTTCCGCGGTAATGTTACTGCCTTTTTGTTGAATGTTGTCGTCGCCTAGAACTTTTTTCAAGCACGCGTTGAGAAGGTGCGTAGCGGTATGAAGCCTACTTGTTTGTACGCTGTTGTCCGCAAGTCCGCCCTTGAACTTTTGCTCCGCGCCGGCGTGAGATTTTTCTTGATGCTCTTTGAACGCTTTTTCAAAACCTTCCACGTCCACGGTGATACCGTTGTCTTTGGCGAGTTCTACGGTCATTTCTATCGGAAAACCGAACGTATCGTAAAGCCTGAACGCCGCTTTACCGCTCATACGATTGTTTTGGATATAGCCGATAAGTTTTTCAAACTCTTTCAAACCTTGCGCTACGGTTTTGTTGAAACGCTCGATTTCGAGGTCGAGTTCTTTAATAATCTTTTCTTTATTCGCTTCGAGTTCTTCGTAATACGGAGCGTAGGTTTCGATATACTTATTGCTGATTTCCTTCAAAGCGTCGGTATCGAGTTCGATAGTACGAGCAAACCGCACCGCTCTTCTTATAAGTCTTCTCAGAATATAACCTTGGTCCACGTTGCTCGGCGTAACGCCCTTTTCGTCGCCCAACATAAACGTTGCCGTTCTGATATGGTCGGCGATTATTCTCGTCGCTCTGACTTCGGGCTTACCCGCTTTGGCGTTAATGAATTCTATAACGGGTTTGAAAACGTCGATATCGTATACCGATTCGTATCCGTTAAGCATCGCTACCGTTCTTTCCAGTCCCATACCGGTATCGACGTTCTTTTGCGCGAGCGGCGAGAAAGTGCCGTCCGCGTTCTTGTTGAATTCCATAAACACGTTGTTCCAAATCTCGACGTATCTGCCGCAATCGCAAGCGGGAGAACACTCGTCGCAGCACTTATCCTTGCCGGTAATGAAGAAAATCTCGGTGTCGGGTCCGCAAGGTCCGGTTATTCCGGCGGGTCCCCACCAGTTGTTTTTCTTAGGCAAGTAGAAAATATTCTCTTTCTTAATGCCTTTCTTTTCCCAAACTCCCGCGCTGAACGTATCCGCGCCGCAATCTTCGTCGCCCTTGAATACGGTTACCGCAATTTTATCTGAAGGTATGCCCAAAACCGAAGTCAGGAATTCGTAACTGTACGATATGCTTTCTTCTTTGAAGTAATCTCCGAGCGACCAGTTGCCGAGCATTTCGAAAAACGTACAGTGCGTGGCGTCGCCGACTTCGTCGATATCGCCCGTTCTCACGCATTTCTGCACGTCGGTAAGCCTGGTGCCTTCGGGGTGCTTCGCGCCCAACAAATACGGTACTAACGGATGCATTCCCGCCGTGGTAAACAACACGGTGGGGTCGTTGTCGGGTATAAGGGACGCGCTCGGTATGACGGCGTGCCCCTTGCTCTTAAAAAAGTTCAGGTATTCTTCTCTAAGTTGTTTCGTGGTTAATTCTTTCATTTTTTGCTCCTAAGTATTATGTTTAACTTTTCATCATCGCTTGCAAAAGCGCTCTGCCGTTGGATAGGTACAAGCCCTTATCCGCTTCGTACTCGTTATAAGCCAAGCCGCAGCCCGCGGGGCGCTTCGAATTATATATAACGTAAGGTACGGGTTCTCCCACGTGCGTTCTCAAACTAAGCGGCGTAAGGTGGTCGGGTAAAACCGCCATACAAAAGTCCACGCATTGTTTCTCGAGTTCGTTCCTTATATACCCTACGACTTCGTCGATTTTTTCTATAGACTTTATCTTTCCTTCGGCGTCGCCTTGATGTCCGCATTCGTCGGGCGCTTCGAAATGCACGTAAACGTAGTCGTGGTTTCTTAACGCTTTGACCGCGGCTTTCGCCTTGCCGAGAAAATCGGTATCGAGCCTGCCGGTAGCGCCTTTGACTTTGATTACGTCCATGCCCGCGCCTACGGCGATTCCGCGTAAAAGGTCGGTCGCGCTTATCATCGCGCCCCTGAGTTTATACTTCTCTTCGAAAGACTCTAACGTCGGTTTCGTACCCATGCCCCAAAACCATATCGCGCTCGCTTCGCGCTTGCCTTGCGCGCGTCTTTCAACGTTAACCGGGTGATTTTTCAGCGTCTCTACCGATTGCTTTATAAGTTGTATCAACACGTCCGAACCCTCGCCCTTGGGCAAGTACTCGCCTATTTTTTTACCGGTAATGTCGTGGGGCGGCGTGAATTCGAGTTTCATTCCGTTGCCGTCTCTGATTATCGCGCAATGGCGATAACTCACTCCCGGATAGAACTCTATTATGCCGTTGCCGGCGAATTCGTTCACGGTTTTGATAATTTCTTTCGCTTCCTCCGTGCTTATTTCTCCGGCGGAGTAGTCTATCATCGTTTTTTCTTCGAACTTGTCTTCGTCGCCGAGCGTGACGAGGTTCGTTCTTAAACACGCGTCGTTTTCCAGCACGTTGACGCCCATACTGAGCGCTTCGAACGACGAGCGACCGGTATAACAAGTTTTCGGGTCGTAACCGATTATGCTTAAATTGGCGATATCGCTACTCGGCGCGAAGCCCGCGTCTACGGTAGCGATTTTACCCACGAGTCCTTCTCGCGCAAGTCTATCGATATTCGGTTTTTTGGCTTTCTCTAAGGGAGTGGCGTTGCCGAGCGGACCTTTACGCCAGTCCGCCATACCGTCCCCGAGAACGATAATATATTTCATTTGTTTCACGCCCTTATTTTTTCTTATCTTCTTTAGTAAGTATCTCTATGGTGGAGTCCGCGCTGATTGTTATAGCGGGTCTGACTCCCATATACGCCGCGCCCACGCTTTCTCCTACCTGACTGACGATATTGTTGTAATTGGATACGTAGGCGGCTTGATAACTCTTGTTTCCGTTAGAACACAGCCAATAACGTCCGTTGCCGAATATCGCGTCGTCGATTGCGATAAAGGTGCTTCTTACTCTCGCGTAGTCGGAAACTTGCGCGACGGGGTTTTTAATCGCGACAGCTTGTTGGTAAGTCATAAGGTAAGCGTATTCTTCGTTGTCATTCTCGTCGTAAACGTCGGAAACGTCGGAAGTTTTACGCGGTATGATATTGCTTAATTCCTTTTCGGTAAACGCCGTTTTTACGAAAGAATCGTTAAGCCAACTTCTTACGTCGCTGCTTGCCCAAGAATTGGCGAGCGCGCCCGTTTTCTTGTTGTAATACTCTCCGTCTACCATATTTCTCTCGTAAGAATCGTCGGACAAAAACGCCTTCGAATCGATAATCAGATTACATAGTAAAAACAACTGTACTTTGCCGCTTTGCAAGTCCGCCTTACCGTAAACGTTCCATCTTATCGGCTCGACCTTAAAGTAGTACTCCGCACCGTCCTCTATATCTCTGTCGTCGGAAAACTTATAACCCTTTCCGTAAGCGGAGGCTCTTACTTTGGCGTAAAGTTCTTTGTCGTAATCGCTCAAATAATAATTAGTGTTGCCGTACTTGATCTTACTCATTCTACCGAACTTGTAAGCGTCGCGCTTGGCGAGCGACTGGGGATATTTGCCGTAATAGATATAACCTAAATACGTATAGTCGGAAAAAACGGTATCGGCGTTCTTTGCGGATTCCGTCGAAGGGGAATCTTCGTCGTCCTTTTCGAAAACGTAACTCTTATCCTCGCTCTTTTTTTCGTCGCTACCCGAGACGTCCTCTATAATCGTGGTCGTCACTTGCGCGCACGCCGAGAAAAGAAACACGCTTATTAAAAGAATCGTCATAACAGCAAAAATCTTTTTCATTACTACCTCCATGGCAATTTCTAAGACGATATTATTATAATATTATATATGTTATTTGTCAATAATACGCGTTCAATTACGTTACGTTTAAGAAAAATAAGATTTTTAGGCTTCGGCGTTCGTACCCCCCCCCCCGTAAAACGCCGCCTATAAACTTACCGGCGTCTTTTGGTATCGAAACGATTTGTCGAAAATAAAAAACAAGCGGCGTTTCGATTTTCGATAACGCCGCAGAGTTGTATTTAGTTTAATTAGGGGTTTTATATGTGGCTTTAAGGTATCCTAAACGCCCGCAATATCGGAAACGCCGTTAAGCACGTACGTCGGCCGATACGGGTATTTTTTGATGTTTTCCAACGTAGAAACGCCGCTTAAAACAAGCACGCTCGTCATACCGGATTCGATACCGGCGATAATGTCCGTTTGCATATTGTCGCCAATCATAACGCTGTCGGCGGAGTGAGAGTCGAGCATATGCAAAGCCGTGCGCATCATAAGCGGGTTGGGTTTGCCGATATAATACGCTTGACGACCGGTGGTCATTTCTATCGGCGCGGCAAGGGCGCGACACGCGGGCACGTTACCGTACTCGTCGGGATAAGTCATATCGCTGTTGGTGGCGATCAGTTTCGCTCCTTTCTCTACAAGTCTCATCGCCTTGCAAATGCAGTCGAGGTTATAATTATACGTTTCGCCCACGACCACGTAATCGGGGTCTACGTCGTTAAGCGTGATTCCCGCTTCGTACAACGCGTTAAAAAGTCCGGGTTCGCCGATAACGTAGGCGCTGCAACCCGGCGCTTGTCCGCTTAAAAACCGCGCGGTGGCAAGCGCGGAGGTGTAGAAGTTACTTTCTTCCACTTCCAAGCCCATGCGATGAAGTTTTTGACACAATTCTTTGGGACTTTTGCCGCTGGCGTTAGTTAAAAACAAAAATCTTTTATCGTGGGCTTTCAACCATTCGACGAACTCTTTCACACCGTGAAGGAGTTGATTTCCGTGATACACGACTCCGTCCATATCGCATACGAAACCGTGCTTAGCGCGAATAAGTTCCAAATCTTCTTCTCTGACTTTAATCATCGTGTTCACTCCTTATTTAACGAAATAAACGCGCTTCATTTTTTGCTCTGACAACGGTCTGTCCGCGGCGTTGGTCGGTACGCCCGCTATGCGGTCGACGGTTTCCATTCCCTCTACGACTTTACCGAACGCGGCGTATTGTCCGTCGAGAAAATCGGCGTCGGCGTGGCAAATGAAGAACTGACTGCTCGCGCTGTTAGGAAACTGTGATCTCGCCATGGAGATAACCCCCCTCTTATGACTGAGGTTATTGGTAACGCCGTTCGCGGCGAATTCGCCTTTAACCGCTTTTTTGCTTCCGCCCATGCCCGTACCCGTCGGGTCGCCGCCTTGAATCATAAAGCCCGCTATTACTCTGTGGAAAATCAAGCCGTCGTAAAATTTTTCGGAAACGAGTTGTTTGAAGTTCGCCACGGTGAGCGGCGCATAAGTCGAATCGAGTTCGATTACCATAGAATGACCGTCGGTCATTTCGATTTTTACGAGATTAGTAGGATTCTCGCTTTTTACGTAAGCCATTTTGTCTTACCCTCCGTTTATATTATAATCATCGGCTACATAATAACATAAAAGAAACGCAAATGTCAAAGATTTACTTGCTCGCCCGAGAATCATATAAAACAAATATCGTAATATAATTTTTTTTCTTCGATTTTCTACGCGCGGAAAAAACTCTTGCCCTCTTTAATCC
>CAKRAY010000058.1 GCA_934296355.1 uncultured Clostridia bacterium | reverse complement strand
AAGTCGAACCGTTTTTAGTAAAGTCCCAAAGCGCGGCGACTTTCGCCACGTATCTCGCGTACAACTTTATCTCGCCCGTTCTGCCGCCGAGCGCGGTCACCTTATTGGTAAATTCAAGGGAATCGTACCAACCCTCGAACTCGAATCTCTCGTCGCATTCTGCCGCGTTAAGCGTAATCGCATCCTCTATCGTATATTCGCTCGGGTTCTTGCCATAGCCGTATTCGGTTCCCGTACTGTAAATAACGGGATACCGTATACACTTAAACGAGGCTTCGAGTTCTATGGCCGATTCGACCGCTCCGTCAAGTACGGTATCGAAGTCGTACTCTTCTTTGCCCTTCAACCACTTGTCGAACTCGTATCCTTCTTGCGCGTCGGTTACGGTGTAATCGTCCTTAGAAACGGTTTCGCCCGAATTGTAAATCTTCTCGAATTTTTGTACTCCGCCGACGACGTATCTTACGAACACCGTACCTTCGCCGTACTGCTTTACGTTAAAGGTGTAAGTTCTGTCGACCTTACCCGATTCCGACTTTACGAATAACTGATACGCGCCGCCTTTTATTACGCCGCCGTTTTTATTTTCGTCAAACCTTATTATACAGCCGTCCGAAATAACGCCGTTTTGCGAAACGCTGAGCGTGCAGTTCTCGCTGAACGTGAAATAATCTCTTAAATTGATTTCGCCGCCGAGGTAAGAAATGGAAAAGCATAGCGCGCCCGCCTCAATCGTGCTCTTAGAGGAGATAGGGTAGACGTTCGCTTCGTTACAATGATACTTAGCGTAAAGCGTCGTTTCCCCGGTGCGACCGTTTAGAGTAATTACGGCGTTACCCGTATACTTATCGTTGTCGTACCAACCGACGAATTCGTATCCCGTCTTATCGGGAACGGACAAAGCGAAATCGCTTTCTACGTTATACGTTTTTTCCGCGTTTGCGTCCAAAACGCCGCCGTTTAACGAATAATTTATTTTATAATCGACTAAATTCCAGCCCGCATAAACGGTAATATCGCCTTTAACGGGGCTTTCTATATCGTACCTTATGGTTCTGCTTTCGTCCGAATACCAACCCTCGAACACATAACCGTTCCTTATCGGATTGCCGATTTGGGGCGCGCGATTGTAAGCGACCCTGATCTCACGCTTCTCTTGACCGTAAAAAACGACGGTAACCTTGTATTCGTTCAACAACCATTTCGCGTATATCAAAAGACTTTCCTTTTCGGGCGTTTCTCCGTAAGGCACGGCGTTAAGGTAATTCTTATCGAGATACCAACCGTCGAACGTATATCCGGTTTTGGTAGGAATTCTACTCGGTTCTACAAAAACGTCGCGATTTACGTCAATAAAATCGCTTATCGAGTAATCGGCGTTCTTGTCTACGTCAACAAGTTGAATTTGGTACGTTTTTTTATCTTTGTTGCCTTGATTCGGCTTATCGCCACCGGCGTTATCGCCGCCCAAACCGCCTAAAAAGCCGCAAGCGCACAGTCCGACCGCTATCGTCAAAACCAGCGCGACGCAAGCGCATATAATAAGAATCTTTTTCTTCATAATTTCAATCCTCCTAAAAGGATAATATCAAAAACCGCCCGTAATTGTTTCCGGACGGTCGTAATTTTTTTACTTTTGCTTATTTTCTATATATTTTATGACGTCGCGTACGGTTTTTATCGAAGACAGTTCTTCTTCTTCGAAAGTTATTCCGAACTCGTTTTCCATAGTTATAAGCATTTGCGCTATTTCCAGACTGTCGGCTTTCAAGTCGTCGATAAATCTGCTGTCCTCGCTTACTTCGGACGGATTTAAGTACATTTGGTCTGCGATAAGTTCTATTACTCTCTCTTTCATAACTGCTCCTTACGCAAAGAGGGGAAACTATCCCCTCTTTACTGCTATTTTATTAAAAATCTTAGTCAACCGTGAACGTGTTCTTGCTGGCAACGTAATCTACCACCATCGCTTTCTTGTTGATAAACAAAGGAAGAATGAGCATTACCAAAAGTATTCCCGCTACGACGTATGCGCCGAGTCCGACGGTAAACATGTCTTTCTTTATAATCATCAATACGTTTCCGGCGATTGCGAAGAGCAATGCTATCAATGTCAATACGTTAAATTTCGCCATAGGTTGCATTTTTCCGAGTTTTACCAAAGCGTAAATAAGCACCACTACGCTAAGCGCCGCGGCTACGCCGAACAATACGGGAACAAGCAAGGTAATTAAGCCCGTGGTATCTCCCTCGAATAAAGCCTGTATGGAACCGTCTTCTACGGCAGTCATAATGCCTTTTACCAAACTCATATTGTTGTAAATCGCCGCAAGGCACGCTACGACTACTACCGCAACCGCAAGTAACGCTACCAACGCGCTGATAGCCGAATAGGGCTTTCTCTTATAAGCGGGCGTCGGGTCGGGTACTTGTCTGACCGGCGGACGATAATTGGGGTCGTACTGAACTAACGGTTGATTTTGCGTAGTGTACGGCACCATCGCTATCGGTTGTACGATAGGCGGAAGTTGCACTATCGACGAGGGCGTGGGAATAGCATTGTTCATGTTCGCTTGTATAGGCGTGGGAACAGCGTTATTGGTCGCCTGATAATAGTACGCGCCGTTGTTTGCCGTCGGGTTGTTCGGGTCGTTGCTGACCGGACCTCTGACTTCGTTCGCGTCTACGGGTACCCATCTTCCGGGAACGCCGTTAAGCATCGCGCCGTGAACTTGTGAATTGACTTCGTTAGGAACTGCCATAATTGTTTCTCCTATTTTAATAAACGTATTGATTTTTTATGTTTAGTTTTGATTATTGTTAAAATTGACGGGTACGGTAATGGAATCCGTTTGAATTACCCTCGACGGTTTGGCGATGGGTACGGGGTTACCGCCGTTTACGGGTTTGTAGCAAACGGGCGCTTCGAACACTCTACCGTATTCGTCCATACTGTAATACTTGGGAATACCCATTTGTTCGAGCATAGGCGAACCGTAGCAAGCCGCGCCTACTTCGCTGTTGCCGAGTCCCGGATAGCACGGATATTTAGATTGCGGCGCGCCTACGACGCTTCTGTCCGCGACAACCGTTCTTTGTCTGCCGTTTTGCAAACTTTCACGCTCTTTTTGGTTAAAATCGAGCGCCATCGCATACGCGTTAACGGGTCTTCTTTTACGGCAATAGCAACATCTTTTGTTGTTAAGCGCAACTTTCGAACCGCAATATTCGCACTCGTAATAGAGTTTATTGTTGTTTTCGTCGACTCCCGTCTTTAACGCTCTTTTTTCTATTTTGTCCATATCCGACTCCCTTATTTGTTATTCTTATTTTTCTTTTCGCGCTTTCCTTTTTTATAGAAGCAACAAGCGCATATAAACGTCGCTATCGGTAACGCGATAAACGCGAACGTTCCGTAACCTACGGCAAAATCGCCTTTCATTGTAATGCAGTCTACGAGTTCTCCGAGACCTTTGCCGCCGCATACGATTCCCGCTACCATAGTCGCAAGCGCGAGCAAGAACATTACTATGCTTAAAAATCCGAGTTTCACTCTACCTTTAGAGGAAGCGGGTTTTGCTAAACCTACTATCGACGCCACCAACGCGGCCAATGCGAAGATTACGTATAACGTAAGTCCCGCCGGCAAAACGATAGGCGCGATCATTTCCGCCGCCGTATGCTCCGCCTTGAAGTCGAACGGGAACAATTCGCCGAACTTCGCGGGTAACGCTCCGCCTAAATCTACGTTCAACGCGCTCTTTAAGAACGAAACAATCGGGTCGAGCGCTTGAATCGCTACGACCTCCTCGCCGGATTTGCAGTTATATATCGAAACGTAATCGGCTATCGCGGGTACGAACGCGCCGATAACCGCTACCGCCACTATAAGCAACGAGAAAATCATCGCAAACACAAAAGCCGCGGGTCTTTTCGCCGAATCGCCTTTCGTGCGAGGTTCTATATCGCTTTGAGCCGCCGCGTCGCTTACGCCGTTTCTTTTCGATTTTCTGACTCTGCGAGTTCTTAAAGCGGTTTCGGACAAACTTTCGTCCTCTCCGGTCATATCGAAATCTTCGTATTCGTCTTCGTCTTCGTTTTCCGCTTCGGGAATTCTATCGGTGTACGAACCTACGAAAGGTACGATAACGAACGGTTGGAACATAGCCTGACCGTTTCCGTTCGTTCCGGTTCTCGAATTCTCGATATCGGCAATACGTTTACGCATATCTTCCATTCCGATATCCATAACCATGCCTCTCGCCTTGTCCGACGCTTCGAGGTTTGCGAGCCTCTCTTGCATAGACCTCATACCGTCGTCGAAATGCGGCGTTTCTATGGGCGTCATCGGCAGAGTAACCGGCGTTTCGTCGTCAATCCAATTAAATTTAGGTATTCTTTGCGACATGTTCTCTCCTTGTCATTCTTTCTCGGTCACGTTAAATACAGCGACAAAGAAAATCAATAGTTGTATCGTTGCTATTACGACTATTCCGAACGCAACGCTATTTTCAATCATTAAGCCGAGCGCGATACCGACGGCGGTTATTATCGCGCCGATTATCGACGTTACCGCCACGCCTTTAAGCGCTTTCTTGCTTTTTACGGCGGCAATGCCTATTCCGAACCCGACAACGCTCGTTAAAAGCGATAAAAGTATCGCTACCGCTCTGACGGTTTCGAGTATCCCGCTCGTAAGCACGTTTTGCAAGTTTAACAATATGCTCACTACGTTCTCTTGCCCGAACAACCAAAACAAATAGGTTTCGGAGTCCGTGAAGGTTATAACGTATCCCGCAACAAACCAACCTATAACCGCGAGGTAAAGTATAACCGCCGCTAACGCCGCGCCGAAAAACGTTTTACTCTTCTTAGACGTAGCCGTATTTACCTTAGAAGGCGTTCTTATCGCGTTTTCCTCGCTCGACGCCGCTTCGCGTCTACCGCGCGAATTGAGATATTCGCGTAGATAAGGCAATTTTTTATACTCTTCGAACGATATGAACGAATTGCCTAAATCTATTTTATCTTCTACGCCGAGGTCGTCGATATGTTGCATTTTTCTATCCTTATATAAATAGCGTTCTTTTTACGCCTCTACCGCTTTCTTCGCTCTTCTGAAAGAACAGGTACTGCACACGAAAGTTATTATCGGTGCGCCGAGCATAACGTACAGTCCGTATCCCGCCGAGAACCTGCCTCCCGGTTGCAAGAACGTAAGTATATTCTCGAAGCCGAGTCCGCTTGCCATAACTCCGCTTATCGTCGTGACGATTGCGAATACGAACATCAGAATACTCATCAAACCGAACATCGGTTTATGCGTGTACACGCCGCCTTTCTTTTTCTTCGCCAATCCGACTATGCTGAGAATAAGTACGAGTACCGCTCCGAACAGGTAAACGCATTGGCAAATAGGGAACGCGTAAGTAATAATCTTTCCTAGCGTGTCGGTACCGAAATCGAATTCGTATACGGGTTCGAGCCCTTTTGCGCCGAACAGTTCGAGCAAGCCCTTACACGGGTCGAAAATAGTAACGTACGTTCCGTCCGCGTTAAAAATGCTCGTGTACTCTTTTACCGCGTCTAACCTTGCGCTTTCTATCACGCCGATAACCGCCATCGCTATAACCGCAAGCGATACGATTAAACTAAGCACCAAGAAGAAAACTCTCTTGCCGTCGTACGCCTTGCTCTTTTCCTTGGCGCACTTAGGCTTTGTTTGCGTTTCGGGAGCGGCGGTCGTTTCGGGCGCTCTGAACTCTTCTCCGAACAGTTCCGCTCTGAGTTGCGAAGCGACTCTTTCCACTTCGCCGCGATACAACGCGCTTCCTTCGTCATTATAAACCGAAAAGCCGCGCGGCGAGGTAATGTTATATCTATTTATTTGCGAAGAGGCGGGTTCTACCGGTACGCTTTGGTCCGCGCCCGCTACCGTTCCTATATTCTCAACGTCTTTCTTTTTCATTTTTTATATATATCCTCTCCAAAATTATATTAGCGCCAATCGTACTCGTCGTCTTCGAACCCGAAGGAAATCTGTCCGCCGAAACCTCCGCTTGCGCCGTGAGTCGCGTTAAAGTTCACGCTCGCGTCGTTAACGTTAGGCATGATAGCCATCGGTTGAACCATAGGGGGCAAAACCGTGGGCGTTATACCGCTCGGGAACATTCCGCCTTTATCCAAGGGAAGTAACTGCCCGTTCACAAGAATAAAACCCGCGCCGTTATTGGTACGCGCTTTTTCTATTTCAAGTCGACGCGCTTCCTCCCTTATGCGCTGTTCTTCCAATTCCTTCTTCTTTTTTCTGGACATATATGCCTCCTATCCCCTTTGTTTTATTTTTTTCTGCCTTTCGTTTCGTAAACGATAATCGGTTGCGTTACGTCTCTTCCGCGTAACTTTCTTTCCAGTAAGAACCAAGAAAGTATGAATCCGATTAACGGCAAACCTATCATAGCCAACATTCCGTATCCGAGGGTAAAGCCGCCCGCTCCGGTAACTCCGCCGATAAGGAAGTTAAGAATGTTTCCGAAAGAAAGCGCTTCTCCGTCGGGCATCGTCGTGGCGTATCCGCCGAGCGCTACGATAAACCCGAGCAATACCATAATCAGCGATTCGAGCCAAGTAAATCTATAAATACGTCTGTCGCCGCTCGCCCAGCACACTATCGTCTTGATTACCAACGCGAGCGCAACGATTAAATATAAAATCATCGCCGCGGGGAACGCGAGAATCAATACGGAAACGACTTTGTCGGTGGTTTGATAATCGACTTTGGCAAGTTGTTCGTTGTACCACGGCGCGTCGCCGAGTCCCAAATCGAGATTGAACTTACCCGCGATATAGTTTATCCAACCGTATAACGGGTCGCTGAAACTATAATAAACTCCGGTATCGGTCGTGGTCGGCTGCTTATCTTCCGGGTTCGGGTCAGTGTCAGTGTCTTCGCCGCCTTCTCCGCCTTCGCTGCCTTCGCCTTCTCCGTCCGCGTTATGCGCGCCGCTCGCGGCGTTAGACGAAGAGTCGGAGGGATCCTCGTCCTGGTTTTGATCATCCGGATTTTCTTGATTTTCTTGATCATTTTGGTCAGGGGTGGTCGTTTTGGGTTCGGTTATCATAAACATGGCGAGATACTTGGTTAAATCTACGCCGCCTAAGTTGAGTTTAACGAAAGACATCGCTATGACCGCGATGCAAAGTATAAAGACTATCGTCATAATGAACCCTACGGGTTTACGACAAAACTTGACTTTTTGAATATCGGCGACAAATCTGCTGTCGACGGTTTCCCCCGCGGGAGATACGAAATTATTCGCGCCGACGTTACGTTCTTGGAAATCGTAGTCGTCTACGGGTCCGACGTATCTGCCGTTAACATAATTGGCTTTTCTTTCCGCGGCATGAGCGATAGCCGTCTTTTTGCCGGCGACAAGTCGGTCGCGTCTTTCTCTACGCGCCGTTCTCGCTTCTCTTTCGCGAAGTTCTTGCTTCGTCAAAGGTTTTTTGTTATATACCGTATCTCTTTTAGACATCCGACATGCCCCTATATAATATTTATAGTATTTGTTTATATATAATACTACACGTTACTATTCTATCATAGGTTATAGAAAAATACAATACTATTTCCTAAAAAATATCTTAAAATCAGGTAAAAATTTCCTAAAAAAAGAGCGGCGCCAATGCCGCTCCGAACTACCCTGACAGCGTTATTCGATTCTTTTGTAAGAAAGCCGCGCGAAAATCATAACGAGCAAGGGCGCGACGAGCAAAATATAAAGTCCAAGTCCCACGCCGAAAACGCGTCCGCGCGGTAAAAAGAATTCGGGTAAACCGCCGAGCGCGATACCCGCCACGAGCATAACGACCACGCTTGCCAGCATACCTGCGGCTATGGCGAGCAAGCCTTTATAGGTATAACGGCTTTTATGCACGAAAATTTCATATATAGACTTTATCAAACCGACGATAATCAAAGCGGCGTAAACGGTCGCGCCCGTGACGGCAAGACAAGCCGGTAAGCCCACTTCGGAATTGGTTAAATACGCGTCGAACGGATAGCTTCCTCTCGCCCCGACAAGCGTGTTTATCGCTCCTACGAACGGGTGTAAAAGTTGCACGTTGCCGTATGGACAAACGTAAATTCCCACGTAAGTTCCTATTCCCTTAACGTTAAAAAAACCGAGCAGACAAACTACCGTCATCGCCGCAAACAAAAGCGCGTTAAGTATCGGTACGAAGCGTCTTTTCTCGAAAACTTTTTTCTTGGCTTTCCTATTTTGGGTTCCCGAAAGCGTATAGTCGGGTTCTTCTACCGGTCTTAGCGTGCTATTAACCGTTTGCGCGACGTCCATTTTGGAAAAGTAATAATCAACTGCGACGTCACGGTTTACGCGCGAATTCATATAGTCGTCGTAAAAGGGTTTGGAAAGCAATTCCGCGTTCTCTATAAAGTCTTTATC
>CAKRAY010000057.1 GCA_934296355.1 uncultured Clostridia bacterium | reverse complement strand
CGTTAGAAAAACGAACGTTGTTCTTCAATACGAAGTAGTAAGTCGTTTTTTGCTCTTCGCCCTCGCCTTCGGTCAAGGTTTGCATATCCTTGACGACAACCGCTTCGTCGTCGCCGTATACGGGTCTGCCGTTCTTGTCGTTACCGATCATTCCGATTTGCGTCAAGCCTACCACGTTACCGTCGGTTGCCGACGTAGAAAAGAAAGGATTGAAAACCTTATCCAATTCTTGCGTGGAGAAAACCAAAGCGTCGGTTTCGTTGTTGTAATAAGTTTTCTTGTCGCGGCAAGCCGTGAAAGCGGTTACCACGCATAAAAGCATCAGTACGGATACGATGCCGACGAAAACTCTTTTTTTCACTCTCGTTCTTGTAGTCATATGCTGACCTCCGTTTATTTTTTCTCTTTTATTTTATACTTTCGTTGTCGCTCGCGTTAAAAACGCGGCGTTTTTCGAGTATTGACTTATTCTTTCCCGGCGTATTCCACGCTCGAATTTTCCACTGCGGACGTTTCGTCCTTTTCTACGTAAATTCCGTCCGCCGCGACGACCAGATTATCTTTTTTCTTTTCTTCGTCGTCGTCCCACGGCGTTTTCGCGATTGTCATATCGAAGTTCTTTACGTTAACGTTGCGTATTACGGAATTCTCCATAAACGAGCATATTGCGGAAACGTAAATTCTGTCGGTTTGGTCAAACGTAGTGCTTACTTCCACCGAAACGTTTGCGAGCGTTAAGTTTTCGATAACGGCGTTTTTCACGTTGCCGAAAACGCTTATGTACAAACTCTTCATAGTGGAATCGTTTTTATCTTCGGAAAGCCCGTTACGCGACGGGTCGTAAGCGATTTTGAAATTGCTTATCGTATGTCCGTTGCCGTTAAAGTTGCCCTTATATTCGCCGAAGGAAAATTCTTTTCCGCCAAGGTCTAAATCGGCGTTAAGATAAATGTTGTTCTTCTTGTTGAGTTTGAGTTCGTTAAACGTATTCACGATACTCCACTTACCCTCGATGTACTCGGCGTAAACTTTTATTTCGCAGTCGGTTTCGCCGCCGGGATGCTTAAACGTTTCGTCCCATTCTTCGCCGTTTGCTTGCGCGAAGCGTAAAAACGTATAGCCCGACATACCTTTCTTCGCCTTGCCGAGAATGTCGTTGAACGCGTCGCCTTTCTTTACGAAATACGGTTCGCCGATTTGTTGTTCGGTGCCGTCGGCTTTTTTATAGTAAATCGCGTAGGAATACTTGATAATAGGTTGCCAGTTCGCGTACAAAGTGACGCCCTCGCTCGTAACCTTGTCGGTTTCGAAATTCCACTTGTCTTCGTAAGTAACTTTTCCGCCGTCTTCCTTTCTCGTACGATACCAACCCTCGACTTCGTATCCGTTGCGTTCCAACTTGTATCCCGTGTCGCTCGCGAACATGTCTTTAATCAAATTGCTCGTTCCTTCTTCGAACCCGTAGTAGTAGGTAACGGGAAGGTCGCTGTTTTTATACGTTCCGCCTTCGAGTACGAACACCACTTTCGTTTTACCGCTTACGTCGACCTCGCCGGAATTGCACGCGGTCAAAAAGCACGCCAGCAACGCCACGGCAATCATGATAATCGGTACCATTCTTTTCTTCATCATAGAATCCTCGTTTTAATTCTTTTAACGTTTTTTCAAAATTCTTTCATCGCGCTTTTCTTAAAGCAATATGCGACTCGAAAATCCTTTCGTACGCACGCGTATGCGTGTGCGACACAAATAACCTTGTTATATAACTTCAAAAAAAAGATTAAGTCAAACGCATTGCAAGCGGTAAGAACAATTTTTTTTCCTAAAAAAAGAAAATATTTTTTATCGAATAACCTTTTTCGTTCGCTTGGCGCGCGAAAAACCTCTTTTTGACTTGTAAAAAACCGCATAAAAACCGCAATTATAGACCTGCGCGAGATTGAAAAACCGTATAAAAAGGTTACCGAACTTAATAAAGCGGTAACCGAAAGTCAATATTTCTGATAATTCCTGTAGGATTACGAGATTATCGGCCCAACGTCCGCAGTCACCGTGGCTACGCCGACGTTACTTGCCACGAAGGCAACTATCGCCATAATGGCGACTACGGAAATAACGAAAAACAGCGGAATGAAAATCTTACGTAATTTATCTTTGTCAAATTTTTCGAACATAACGCGCCTCCGAGTATTAAAGATTGAATTAAGCAAGTTTTAAGGCTAAATATTAAGCCGAAAATCAACTTGTTTACCCTTCTAAGTTTATTGTAGCACGACGCTTGCGATAATTCAATACCCAATTTTTGTCTGAACGTTCCGCGCGCATTCTTTTACTCCGCAAAAGCGCGGCGCGCGAGTTGTCGCGAATCTCGCAAACGACTATAAAATATATTATGTAAGAGACTTGAAAAACAAAGTTTTTTTTGCTACAATATTCAACGCAATATCTTTTGTAAAAAAACTTATAAATAAAGGAGACAAAACATTATGGCAACAAAACAAAAAGCGACCACCGCAAATTCTGCCGCGGCTACGGCTAAACGTTCGCCTTTAAGCAACACCGCAGTAAGGCTTTTCGGCGCGATTCTCGCTGTCGTAGGCATACTTTTAGTCACTGAAAGAAGAAGCGTTTCCGCAATCGCCCTCACCGTTATATCCGTAGTCTTCATCGTAGGCGGATTCTTCATAGCGATCAGCAATTTCCGTAAAATGATTTCCGGTAAGAAAATCGATAACTCGGTTATAATCTATTTCTTACTCGGCTTGGTAGTATTCGTGGCGGGCATACTTCTTATGGTATTCTCTTCTTCGGTACAAAAATGGTTCATAATCTTGCTCGGCTCGTTAATCGCGGCGTACGGTTTGGCTATTCTTATCAGATTCATTATCCGTCCTCGCAGTAAGAGTTTGCAAGTTTTCGATATCGTTTTAGCGATTGTAGCGATGATTACCGGCGTGCTTATCGCGTTGCTCGCGCTCAGCGAAGTGAGTTCCGCTTCCGATGGCATTTGCTTCTATATCTTCGGCGGCTTGGCTATCGCGGTCGGAACAATCGATTTAATCGCTTACTGATTCTCGAAGCAAATAAAAAAAACGGAAGCCTTGCAACAAGGCTTCCTTTTTTTATCATTAGTTATTTTATTTTTCTTCATCCCGTTTTTTACAAGCGGAGCAGGAGGGGCAACTCGAACAATCGCAATCGCAACTTCCCTTGCCTTTTTTCTTTCGTATTATCGCGCCTATGACTACGCCTACGACGATGCATACGCACACTACAATAATTACGATTTCCCATGCGCCCATATTTATCTTATTTCGCTCCTTTTCTTGCTATCTTTTTGAAGTTAATCTTTTTGAAGTTGAGTTTACCTTTGTTCTTCAAAACAATCAACGCAACGATTATCGCTATGACTGCCAACCAGATGAAGGTCGTCCACCACCAAGAACCAATCGTGTATACCATCGTTCCTACCGTGTAAGAAGCAATCAACCAGAACACTAACGTGAAATCGTACCGCTTCTTGTCTTGTAATTCCGCTTTTGCGGTAGCAACCGCGGCGAAACAAGGAATCGTAGTCATGTTGAACGCAATGAAGGAGATAAGTCCGGGGATGGTAATTCCGGTCGCCATAATCATTGCTTGTACGGCGTCTACACCGTCTTCTGCCGCGATGTCAAGTCCGGGGAATTGCATATTCGCAACGGCAATCAAGCATGCGCCGAGAGTGCCGAACGTTCCGATAACGTTTTCTTTCGCGATAAGTCCGCTTACGACCGCTACTACGAACACCCAACCGAATTCGCCTAATTGACTACCGAAGCCGAGAGGCGTGAACAAAGGTTGAATGAGTTTGCTTAATCCCGCTAAGATACTTTGGTTAATCTCTTCGTCTTTGAGCAAGTGCCAATCGAACGAGAAGTGAGTGAGTACCCAAATTACTATCGTGGACGCGAGGATTATCGTAAACGCTTTTTTTACGAAGTGCTTCGTCTTATCCCAAAGATGCGCCATTAGATTCTTAAACTGTGGAGCGTGGTATGCCGGAAGTTCCATAATGAACGGAGGCGTCTCGCCCTTCAAGGTTGTGCTTCTCATTAAGAGTACGCTTACTACCGCCGTTGCCATACCGAGTACGTACATACCGAACGTGATAGCGTCGGCGTTACTTACGTTAAAGTACGCTACGATTGCGCCCGCCGTCGCGGTCAAGATAGGAAGTTTCGCGCCGCAAGAGAAGAAAGGAATTACTCTTACCGTAGCGGTTCTTTCTTTTTCGTCCGCAAGCGTACGAGTGTTAATCATTGCCGGAATCGAGCAACCGAAGCCCATTATCATAGGCATGAACGCTCTACCGGAAAGTCCGAATTTACGGAACGCTCTGTCAAGTATGAACGCGATACGCGCCATATATCCGGAATCTTCGAGAATCGAGAAGAACAGGAACAATACGAGGATCGGGGGCAAGAACGATAATACCGCGCCTAAACCGTCGATTATACCGTTATTGATTAGTCCGATTGCCCACGGCGCCATAGCGCTACTTTCGACTGCGCCTTGAATAAGTCCGAACAACTCGCCTACCATACAATCGTTCCATATATTGTTAATGATAACGCCGGGCGAGAACAGCGCGCCGTCATAGAAACATAGCGCAAGTTTTACGCCGTAATTGATAGGCTCGCCGTCTACAAACCAAGTAGGTTGTAAGTCTGCAAGGGCGGGCAATGAGAATATCTTACCTAAGTATAAGAGGTCCTCGCCGAATGTTAAATGGAAAATACCGAAAAGAATAAGCAGGAAGATGGGAATTCCCCAAATCTTATGGGTCAATACTTTGTCCGCCCTATCGGACTTAGTCATTTTTACTTTGTCTTTATTCTTACGTTCTACGACGGAAGCGAAATTTTTGGAGATATACTTATATCTCGCGTCGGCAATCAACGCTTCGAAATCGGTACCGAATACTTCGTCGGTAAACGTTTGTTTGAATTCGTCTACCATCGCTACCGTTTCTTTATGCATTATTACTTCTATACTGTCGTTCTCTACGAGTTTAATGGCGTGGAACAACGGGTTATTGACGTTTTGACCTTTTAACGCAATGGTAACGTCGCCGATAAGGTGCGCTATGGGCGTGCTTTCCAATACGCTGGCGCCGGTACGAACCTTTTTGCTTTCGTTGTACGCCTTATCCATAAGGTCTTTAAGTCCGGTTTCCTTCAAAGCGGAAATTTTAACTACCGGGATACCCAATCTGCTTTCGAGTTCCCTCGCGTCGATTTTGTCGCCGTTCTTTTCTACCGCGTCCATGAAGTTAAGCGCGATTACCATAGGAACGTCGATTTCCATGATTTGCGTCGACAAATAAAGGTTACGTTCGAGGTTAGTCGCATCGACTATGTTTATGATACAGTCGGGTTTTTCGTCAAGAATATAGTTTCTTGCGATAACTTCTTCCGGCGTGTACGGGGATAACGAGTAGATACCGGGAAGGTCGACGATTTGAACGGGTTCCGCGCATTTCTTATATAAACCTTCGCGCTTGTCCACGGTTACGCCGGGCCAGTTTCCTACGTGCGCCGTAGAACCGGTCAAACTGTTAAATAACGTGGTCTTTCCGCAGTTAGGATTTCCTGCTAAAGCGAACTTTTTCATTACTTATTGCCCTCCGTTATCATCGTTACGCATACCGCTTCCGTTTTTCTCAAAGTGAGTTCGTATCCCCTGAGAGTGATCTCCAACGGGTCTCCGAGAGGCGCGCGTTTTCTCATATAGATTTCAGCGCCCGGCGTAATGCCCATATCGAACAAACGTCTTTTTATCTTGCCTTCGCCGACGACCGCCTTAACGACGCCTTTTTCGCCGAGGACAAAATTGTCAAGTGTTTTCTCCATATTTTCAATCTCCTTTAGATATTTTTTCTGAATATTTTTTACGCTACGAATATTTTTGCGCTCAATTCTCTGTCAAGCGCGATTCTGCCGTCCTTAACTTTAACAATAACGGTGCCGCCGCTGCTGCTTAAAACGGATAACTCGCTGCTGAGCGTAATTCCCAAACTTTCGAGATGCTTTTTCGTCTTCTCGTCGGATCCGATTCTTATTACTTTAAGCGTAACGTTCATCGGGGCTAATATAATCGGCATTATCGACTCCTTCGTTTCATAGATATGAACTTAACGTCCGAAAATATGAAACTTATTTCAATTTCGCATTTATTATATTACCGACAAACTTGTTTGTCAAGCAATAATATGAAACTTCATTCATATTTTTCAAAAAAATTGTGCGCAATATTTTTTTGCTTGATTTTTGATATTTTCTTGCTTTTTTTACCAAAGAGATATAAACTACAAATATTATGGAAAAAAAGATCAGGCAACCTCAACAAGACAGGTCCACGGAAAAGAAGAATAGAATCATTCGCGCGAGTTACGAAGTATTCGCGGAAGTGGGTTACTACGCCGCCAACACGGCGGAAATAGCCAAGCGCGCCGGCGTTTCTACCGGAATCGTGTACAGTTACTTTAAGGATAAAAGAGATATATTACAATATGTAATTAAGATATATATAGACGAAGTGTCGAAGCCGTTAATGGAAATTATGACGATTACGGAAGATAAATTGGATTTAGAACGCTTAATACCCTTAATCATCGACAAAACTATAGAGATACATCAAAAGAACGCGCATTTACATAACGCTTTACACGCGCTCGAATCTACGGACAACGGCGTTAACTCCGCTTTCCTTTCCTTGGAAGAACACGTAACCAAGAATTTATCCGACGCGTTCGCCCGCGCGAATATGCAAATAGAGAATCCCAAAGAAAAGATTCACCTCGCAATGAATATGATACAATCTTTCGCGCACGAGTCCGTGTACGACAAACACGACTACATAGATTACAAGGCGATGCGCGAAATCGTAATAAAAACCTTATTAAACATTTTCAAATAAAAAACTAATCGCGCAAACAAAAAAAAGAAGCCTCGGCAAAGGCTTCTTTTTCCTTTTTTTAATAAATTACTTCGTATAGTTATCGAAATAGCCTTGAACAAGCACGATAGGCGTGCCTTTGTCGCCACTGCCGCTGGTAAGGTCGCAAAGACTGCCGATAAGGTCGGTAAGTCTGCGCGGAGTGGTGCCTTGCGAAACCATTTGTCCTACGAGATCGGCGTCCTTGTGGCGTATATAGTCGCTGATCGCGTCTTTAAGCGCTTGTCCGCTGAGGTCGGCAAAGTTGTTGTCGGCAAGATATTTTAGTTTTACTTCGTTAGGTTGTCCTTCGAGTCCGGAGGTATACGCGGGAGAAACCACCGGGTCGGCGAGTTCCCAAATCTTACCCACGGGGTCTTTGAACGCGCCGTCGCCGTAAATCATCGCTTCCACTTTTGCGCCCGTTTTTTCGGTAAGTTCTTTTTGAATTCTGTCTACGACTTTTTGACAGTCGCGCGGGAAGAGTTTTATCGTGTCTTCCGTCGCTTTATTGGAACCGAGCAAGCCGTATTTTTCGTTAAATCCGCTGCCGTTTATCGAGGAAGTAAGTATATCGTCGAGGGAGTATACCGTTGCGCCTTTGGCTTTGAGAAGGCGTTTCGTTCTCGCTCTCGTATGAATGTCGCAGTTAAGAACTTTGTCGGTATAGTCGAGAATGGCGCGGCAGTCGTTCGCAAAGATGATTTCCGCTTCGCAACCGCTCTCTTCGATAAGTTTCTTATAGTAATCGATATAATCTACGCCGGTAAACGTATGCTTTCTATAACCGAAAAGTTCTCTATACTTACTTTCGGTAAGCACGTCGCTCCACGGATTAACGCCCTTTTCGTCGAGCGTGTCCAAATCGACGAGATGATTGCCCACTTCGTCCGAAGGATAACTGAGCATAAGCACGATTTTTTTCAAACCTTTCGCGATGCCTCTTAAACAAATTGCGAAACGGTTACGGCTGAGAATCGGGAAAATAACGCCCACCGTCGCGTCGCCGAACTTGCTCTTTACGTCCGCCGCGATGTCGTCCACGCTCGCATAATTGCCTTGCGCTCTCGCTACGACCGCTTCCGTCACGCACACGACGTCTTTATCTCTTAAAGTTATGTTATGATTCTTGCAAGCGTCCAAAACGCTGTCTACCACGATTTTGGCGATATCGTCTCCCTGTCTTATTATCGGCGCTCTTATGCCGCGCGAAACCGTACCGATTAATCTTTCCATAATGCACATCTCCTAAACGTCGTTCCCGCCTCGCAAGGCGAGAACGTAATTATTTTTTATGATAATATAATACTATTTTTTACCTATGTTTGTCAACAAAACGAATAACGCCGGGAGCGACATAGGCGCGTTGATTTCTTACGAAAACCGAGCGGCGCAACGCGCGCTACTTGTCAAACGCTTGACAAAGAGAATATCGAGAATTAAAATTAAGAAAAATATTCTTTGGGTGGCTAAGCCAACCGGCGGTAATGCCGTTTTTTACGGACGAGTCCGACAGCCCCAACAGCCGATGCGGTGAGATCCCGCAACCGCCTGTAAAGTCAGAATGGGAAAGAATCATATATA
>CAKRAY010000056.1 GCA_934296355.1 uncultured Clostridia bacterium | reverse complement strand
AAAGCATTGTTTCCGGTGTTATGACAGCGTTTATTTTTCCGTTTGCTTTTGTTGCAATTATATTTATGTTGTATTTTCTGCGAATATCGATTTCTACAACGGATTTTCCCACCCATGCCGACGGAACGGAAACTTCAAATATCGAGCAGGAATCGCTGAGTTCTATGTAATCGAGAATGTGGTCGGAACTATAACGAATTGCTGTCCAAATGGCAAGTTGTTTTTCGGGATAAACGATTTCGTCCGCACCGTTACGCAGAAGAAATTTTGCCTGAACGTCCTGTTCTGCGCGCGATACAACCTTTTGCGCGCCCAATTCTTTTAATAGGCAGGTCGTTTCAAGAGAACTTTGAAAGTTGCCGCCGATAGTAACAATGCAGACGTCGTAGTTTTTTACGTCGAGCGATTTCAATAGCGCTTCGTTCGTGCTGTCGCCGATTTGTCCGTTAGTCACATAGGGCATAGCATCGTTGACTCTTTCTTCGTTTTCGTCTATCGCCATGATTTCGTGTCCTAATTCGTGCAATTTCATCGCGATATATTTTCCGAACCGTCCGAGACCTATCAATAAAACCGATTTTGTTTTCATATATAAAAACCTCCTTAACCGACTGCAATCGTATCTATCGGCAATTTTGCTACTTGTTTTTTATTTGCGCCGAAAGCGGCATATATCAATGTCAATCCGCCGACGCGCCCGAAAAACATAGACAAAATCAAAATCAATTTGGATGCGATTCCGAGCGTCGGGGTAATTCCGAGCGTAAGCCCTACCGTGCCGACGGCAGAAGCCGTTTCGTAAAGGCAAGACGTAATAGGCAAATTTTCAATCGCGCTTATAGCCATTCCGCCAAATAAAAACAGGGTTATGTACATTATAAATATCGCTGAAGCCGTCTTAACCGTTTCATCGTCGACGCGCCGTTTCATAAGTTCCGCATCGTCTTTTTTTCTGAATACCGAAAAAGCGGAAGAAAATAAAACTGCTACCGTCGTCGTTTTCATACCGCCTGCGGTAGAACCCGGCGAACCGCCTATCAACATAAGAATAATCATCAGGTATAATCCCGTATCGCTGATCGTCGTGAGATTTACCGTATTAAACCCTGCCGTCCTCGGCGTTACCGATTGAAACAAAGACGCAAGTATCCGCTTACCGACAGGTAAATCGCCGAATTCAAAAAAGAAGAAGTATATTGCGGGCAAAACAATAAGTGCGGCGGTTACAATCAATACCATTTTGCTTTGCGTGCGATAATCTCTTATTCGCCACTTGTGTTTGCAGACGTCTTCCCATACCAAAAAACCGATACCGCCGATAATAATCAGCAACATAATCGTAATATTGATGACGGGTTGCGCCGAATAGCGCGTGATAGAAGTAAATTCGCCGCTTTTCGTCCCCATAATATCGAACCCGGCATTGCAGAACGCCGACACGGAATGGAAAATCGACAGCCAAATTCCTTCGGCGCCGTAATCTATACAAAATACGGGCATCATAACAAGAGCGCCGATAAGTTCAATCAAAAAAATTCCCTTGATTATAAATCCGGTCAGGCGGACTATACCGCTTGCGTTTGGCGCGGAAATTGCATTTTTCATCGTTTCGCGGCTGAATAACCCGATTTTTTTACCCGAAATAACGGCAAGAGCCACGGCGATGGTAACGACGCCCATGCCGCCGATTTGAATCAGCAATAATATAACGATTTGCCCGAATATCGTCCAGTGCGTTGCCGTATCGAACACGACAAGTCCCGTTACGCATACGGCGGACGTCGAAGTAAAAAGGGCGTCGATAAACGATGTCCATTCGTGAGTTTTTGAAGAAATCGGCAATGCCAATAGAAAAGCGCCGAGCAAAATAACTCCCGCGAATCCTAATAATATTATCTGAAAGGATGATAGTTTCCTTTTTATTGCTCGCATACAAAACCTCGATTATGTTTATCAGTATTATAATATTTTCTTTTCCATAAAGAAAGGATTAGGATTGTTGTAAAAGGTATTAAGATTTTACAAAGATGAAGACTTTTTTGCGGGGAAAAAACTAACGCCGAAAAAGTCTCTTGAAAAGAAAAAAACGAACTCTATTTTTATATTAGGGTTCGTTTTTTGTGGTGGAGACGATCAGACTCGAACTGACTACCTATACGTTGCGAACGTATCGCTCTACCAGGTGAGCTACGCCCCCACAAAAGGTCTTTTGTTTTTTTGCAATAATATTCTAGCACCGAACGGCGAGTAATGCAAGGCTTTTCGAGTAGTTTTTTGGAAAATTATACTTTATGGCGTGACAAAGCGTAAATCTTTGCCTTTGAAGAGCAATGCTACCGATAATTTTTTGTCGAGCAATCGGCTGAGTATGCGCTGTCCGTAACGCGCTTCTATTTCTTGCGGTCCGAGATTCGTGGTAATCAGCGTTACTTTATCGATGCGCTCTACGAGAAGTTCGTATAAGTACGGTACGGTAACTTTATTCAAAATTTGTTCCACGCCGAGGTCGTCTATAAGCAAAACGTCGGGGGAGGCGAGCGCGCGCCATAATTCTTCTTTGCGTTCGGGCGCGGCGCAATGGTATTCGAGGAACGCTTTGTTGAGTTTTATCGCATTAAGCGCGAGCGTTTCTTTGCCCTTAGTTATTTCGTCGCGTATAAGCGTGCAAGCGATATACGTTTTCGCCGTGCCGGTTTTACCCGAAATGAGGTAGTAACGCTTACTTCCTTCCGCAAGCGACGAGGATAAGAACTCGGCGTATTTGCGTTTTTGTTCCGCTTCTTCTCCGTAGTAATCGTAATCTAAGTCGCGTACGCTTTCGGCGCAACCGATTAACAACGGACTGACTTTTAACTGTTCTTGTAAAATAAGGCGTTTCAAGCATTCGCAGTCTTTGCCGTTAATTTTACCCGTATCGTTGCAAATAGGGCAAGAATAGCGTACTTCCAGCGCGTCCGCGCCCAAACCGCGACTTACTAAATATTCGGTAATTTTTTTATTCGATTCGGTAATCCTTTGTTCGCAAAGCGTTTTTTCTTCTTCGGAACGACTCTTGACGAAATCCCACTTGGCGGCGTTTTCTTCGCGGACGAGGGCGTTAAAAACTTCGTCTTTACGCAAGTTTTCGTAAAGCGCGTCGCGCGCTTCTTCGGCGGCTTTTCGTCTTTTTTGGATAATCAAATATGCTCTGTCTCTGCCGTTCATTTTTACTTAGTCCCAATTATCGAAATTCACGAACGCTTGTTTTAATTGTTCGTCGGTATACGCGTGTTTGTCGTAATCGGACGCGGCGTTGTTTACTCGTCCGCAATCTTCGCCGTCTAAAAATTTATTTGCTCCGTTTACGTCGAAAATCTTGGCGTTACGCAGCGCGCCGAGCGCTCTGTTAATGCTCGTCATCGGGAAGGTTTTGTCCTTGTAACGCTCGCTTACCGCGAGTATGACGCTTTCGTCGAAGCCCCATTCTTCCCAGTTCTTATAGCACTCTCTGTCCTTGTTTCCTATCGCTCCGACGTAACCGCAACGCGAGTAAACCGCGCGGATTTTTTCGTCGAATTGCACTTGTCTACTTACATAACTAAGTATGTCGTTTGCCGTGAAAATGCCTTGCGAAGCGAACTTTTGTATCATTTGTTGCATACCGTCAAGGGTTTTTGTGTTTCTCAAAAAGCAATATTTGGATACCTGAATTAAGGCTTCCGGTTCAAAACCCAAGTTTAGCCAAGGTACGACATAGACTTCGGAAACGTTTTCGGTGTTGCTGTAATACACGCCGATATTCTTACAAATCGTAATGCAAAGATTGTGAATAGAATCTTTGTTTTTTAGGTATTCGGCGACTTCTTCGGAAGTGATGGCGCCGGCTTTATGCAGTTCTTTTATGAGTTTATCGAGTCTTTCCATGCCGCCGCGTTTTTTCAGTGAGCGCGCCGCTACGAGAACGGCGTCTAATGAATAGGAAAGTCCTTTCGTCCAGTTGTTGAAAGTTTGTTTGTCTTGCGCGTCGGGGGCGCGTTTAACGCCGAGCGCGTCGAATAAAGTCCGCATGTCTTCGGAGCAAGTTTCCATCTCGTCGATTTTGGCGATGATTTGTTTTTCCTTTAACAAGCCTTCTTCCGCCCACGCTCTCGCCACGGCAAGCACGTAGTCGGTGCTCGTTCTACCGCCGCCCATATCTTTACAATACTGCATAATGAGAAGCATTGCGTTGACTTCCATTCCCGACGAGGACATAAACTCGAAGTAGCGGTTATACTCGTTCGGCGTGAGTATTTTATCGGGGAAAATGCGGACCGTTTCTTCGGTGAAAACTTTGTATTTTTGCGCGTTGAACTTAACGACGGGGGTAACGGGAGTTTTTACCGATAAGAAAGTAACGGTTTCGCCGCCCGCGACCTCTACGATGCCTTTTTTATCCCAATAAGCGAAGCCTTCCATAATTCGGCTCGGAGAAAGGCTCAGCGAGGAAGCGAGTTTTTCGACGCAGTCCCCGTCGTAACCCGACGATACGAGTTCCAGTCCGGCGAGATAGATTTTCACGTCGTCGCCGTTTGCCGACGGCAAAAAATCTCTTATGAAGAGATTGTCGATTTGGGTAAAACCTTGTTTGACGTAGTCGTTACTTAGTCTTAAAATTGCCATTTTTCTCCGCGATTGTATTGTCCGGTCGTTTTTTTTGCAAGAACCGAAAGAGGTCGCGCCGCTTCGTACGCGCCCGCTACCATTCGGTTTTTGCGAAAAAACAACGCGTTTATGTCGGTCGTTTGCCAGCGAACGTGTTGCAAATTTTTATTTACCGTTGTATAATAGTATATTATATACGACGTCGAATTTCGGTCGTCCGTTCGGCTTACGAAAAGAGTATAGCATAAATCGTATGATTTTTCTATCGATTTTTATATTTTTTTACGGCTTTGACGGAAAAACGGAAAACGGCGAGCATTTACGGAGGGGTTCATTATAGTATGGTACCGATAAGACTTATAGCGGACGGCGTAAACGAGCAAAGCGTACGTTACGAATTTACCGAGGGAAAGGCGTATTCCGTCGGCGAGGCGGAGAAGATAAAAAAGTTTTTGGGCTATGTGTTTTTCGGGAACGAGTCCGTATATAAAGGCAGCATAGAATTCGAATTTACCGAAGACGGCGATACTTACGTAATAAAACGCGATTTTGAAAAAACCGCCGTTACTTTGAAGAAAAACGCGAGAGAAACGCTTAGCGGCGGCGAAGCCGAGGCGGTTATTGCGGACATAGTGAAAGTGAGTGAGGCGCAGTGGGAGGACACCAGCGTTATAGACGGAAAAGCGGCTTGCGAAGCTCTCGACGGCGGAGTGAAAAACTTTGTCGGAGCGCAACTGAGCGTGTTCGGCGCGAATGCGGACGTACTGGAAGCGACGATTGACGATTATCGCGACGAGATCGAAGAAATTAACGTAAAAACTTGCGCTTTACAAGAAACCATCGACTACGACGCAGAGAGTTTCGTCGCTCGCGCGGAGGAGATAAAAACCGCCCTTGCCAAACTGACCGAAGAGGCGCTCGACACGTTCAACCTCATAAGCGTAGGCGAGAACGCGCGCGTTGCGGTAGAAAAACTGGCGGCTAAAAAGGAAGAACTCGGTAAAGTCGTTGCCGAAAACGCGAAATTCGAGGATTACGCGAAGAGATTGGAAAGAAGCGAGAACTTGAAAAAGTACGTTACGCTCGGCGAAACTTTGGAAAAAATCGGCAAGGAAGCGGAAGAAGTAAAGATATCGCTGGGAGAAACGCTTGCGGCGATAGAAAAAGCGGAAGCGACCGTACGCGGCGGCGAAGCGAAGCGCAAGAAATGCGAAGACGCCTACTTATACGCGACCGAAAAGGTAAAGGCGTTGAACGCCGCGCTTGACGAACTTATCGCCAAGAACGTGGAAAACGGCGAAAGAGACGAGTACTTACTCGGTATCGCGGAGAGTTATTACGCCGACGAAAACCGTAAGGCGGAAGAACTCAGAAAGCAAGCGGAAGACGCGGAAAAAGAGCGTACCGCGTTATGCGAGGAAAGAGCCGAGGCGTGGAGTACGCTCGATAAGATAAGAGCGAACGCGGAATACAAGCGCGCGCTCCGCGAAGGCGGAAGAATCGAGGCGTTAATCGGTATTTCGTGCGAAGAAAAGATAAAAATCGACGAAAACTACGCTTTAATCGAGAAGATTCTCGCCGAGTTCAAGGCGCAAATCGAACGTAACAAAGATATTCTCGCCGAATGCGCGGCGAAGAAAGAAGTTATTTTCGGCACGCTCGTAAAGGGCGAAGCGAAAACGTATAATTCGATTTTACGCAAATACAACGATATCGAGAGAAGGAAGCAAACGTTGTATCGCGACCAGATAATCAGCGCGACGCTTTTACAAGAGGTCAACGCTATCGATAAAAAAGTTGACGATAACGTGGAAGTGAGGAGAGGTTGCGACGAAAACGTAGACGCGTTGTCTTCCGCAAAAGGCACGCTCGAAGGGTACATCGCGCAAAACGAAAATAAGAAAAACGCGCTCGAAGAAAAACTCATCGTCTTGTTAAGCGAGGCGGAAAGTTATAGAAAAGTGAACTCGGTGGAGTACGGCGACGTTTGCCCGGTTTGCGCGGGAGTGATTACCGATAAAATCGACGTAAGCAAGAAGTTAAAGTCAAAAGAGAACGAAGTTAACGCCGTAAAGGCGCAAATAGCGAAGTTGGACGCGGAAATCAAGGAATATCGCGTTAAATACGAAACGGTAACGAAACGTATCGGAGAACTTTTGAGCCAAAAGCACAATTCCGAGGCGTATATAGCAAGTTTGGAAAAGACGAAGACCGCAAAACTCGTCGTGTTAAAGGACGTTTACGACGCTTTGGGAGTAGGTTCTCATACCGAACTTACGAGAAAACTCGAAGAAGCGATTGCGAGTTCCGCCGAATACGCCAAGTATTTAAGCGACTTGAAAGAGGCTATGAATAAAGAGGGTATCGCCGCGGACAACGTGAGAACCATATCCGCGCAAATAGAAAGAATCGAAAAATCAATCGCGCTTCACGACGTAGAGCATATAGATTATCTCGCGTCTTTCATAACCGAAAACGAGAAAGAATACGCTCCTTACGCGGGACTTCTCGGCGAAAGCACGGCGTACGACTCGTTTGCCGTCGCTTACGAAAAGGAAAAAGCGGAAGACGAAATAGTCGCGCGCATACAAGAAATCAACGTAAAAGTAGACGAACTCGACAAAAAACTGTTTGAAATCAGAGAAAATCTTGTTTTGATAGAAAAGCGCGATTATCTCGTAGAGAAGAACGGCAAGCAGTACACTTATGCGAAACTTTGCATAAACGTGACGAACGAGCATTACGAAGAAGTAATCGCGGAGATAAGAAGGGAAGAGAAAAATCGTCAAGCGAAGCAAGACGAACTTATCGCCGTAACCAAGGTTTTACAAGAGAAGCAAAACGAATTAAACGAGTTGAACCGCAAGAAAGACGAATTGGCTTCCAAGTATGCGTCCGACCTCGATTATATGAAACTGCTTAGAGAAAGCCCCGTTTACGAACTTTATAAGTTAAACGAGGCGGATATAGAATCGTTGCGTTCGGACGTGTTGAGCGACGAAGAGAGTTCGGCAATGCGCGAAGAGTTAAAAGCGCACGAAGAAACCTCGGCAAAACTGCTTTGCGAGATAGACGCGCTCGAAGAACTTACAGCAAAAGACGCCGGCGCTTACGAGAACTTGGACGCGAACAAGCAAAAAGCGAAGAGCATTAACGAAAAAATCGACGCTTTGAACACCGAGTTTACCGCGGTCGGAGAAAAGATAGCGGTCTATAACGCCGTGACCGCGCGTATCGAAAAGTTAAACAGAAGACTCGCTACTTTACGGAGAAAAGCGACGGAAGTAGAAACGCTTGTAAGCGTGAGCGAAGAAACGATATCCGATACGGCGTTAGAAGACGCGTTCGTTTCCAAAACGAATAACTTTGTAAGCACGATGCTTTCGGGATACAGATTGAGAATAGCGGACGGCGGCATAGGCGGCATAAAAGTCATCGTAACCGATAAAAAGGGCGTAGACAAAACGCTTACCAAGTATAACGACGAAGAAACCGCCGTATTCGGCATCGCCGCAACTTGCGCCTTGAAGCAAATAGAAGAAAACGCGCTTGCCGCGTCGCTCGTAAAAATCGTCAAAATCGGCGCGTACGCATTATCGGACGATATGGCGCGTAAGGCTTTGGAAACCGCAAGAAATAACGGAATTATCGTGGTGTTTACGAGATAATAGACGGGCGTTACATTACAGTCAAAAAGAGGTCGTTTTTGCGACCTCTTTATTTTTTTCGGTGCCAAACGTTCGTCGGCAACGTGTGACGTTGCATCCAATTTACGCGAATAGGCGGTATTCTTGTTTAAGCGTACAGCCACGTATGAGCATAACACGCGAAGCCTCGACTTTTCCTTTGTGCTAATGCGTACTGTTAACCGCCGAAGCACCGACTATAAGGAAGCCGTTACGTACCTTACGGCTTACATCTAAGTTCGTAAGGCGTTCCCTCTTGCTGATAATCGGTACCAGTCGCAAGGGGGCATTACATTACAGTCAAAAGAGGTCGTTATCGCGACCTCTTTCTTTGTGTAATTC
>CAKRAY010000055.1 GCA_934296355.1 uncultured Clostridia bacterium | reverse complement strand
TTTAACCTTTCGGTAAAATGGCCCGCGATTGCGGCGTCTTGCGTCAACGCTTTTCTTTTGCTCGCGCTACCCGTCGTCTATCGTAAAACTATATTTAAGGAATTAAAAAAGACATTCCATTTGTAATAAGTAAACTTCTCGATAAATTTCGCCGTTTTCTCTACGCCGTTTTTCGCTACTTACAAAAAAAACTTTATTCCTTTTTCGTTTAATTTTTTTTTATCGGTCAATAATCACCGCTGTGAAAAAAACGGCGATATTTTTAATTTTTCTACTTATGCTTATCTATCTTATCGGTTGCACTTCCCTCGGCGCGAACGATAGATACTTGCGCATACACGTCAGAGCCAACAGTGATTCGAGCGCGGACCAAGAGATAAAACTCGTTTGTCGCGACGCGCTCGTTACATATTTAACCCCGCTACTAAAAAATCTCGAAACCGTATCCGACGCGGAAAAGACGGTGCGCAGTAAAAAAAGCGATATAGAAAGTTTGATTAACGAAGTTCTTTTTAGGTCGGGTTTCTCTTACAAATGCGAACTAATCATAGATTACGAGCGTTTTCCCGAACGTACATACGAGGATTTAACGTTGCCCGAGGGCGTTTACCGCGCCGTTATTTTGAACTTAGGTTCGGGCGAAGGGCAAAACTGGTGGTGCGTGGCGTTCCCGCCGTTATGTTTCGGCGGCGCGGACGATTACGATAAAGTCAAGTATTCCTCGATAATTTACGAAGCGATTCAAAGACGGAGGGGTAAATGAAAACAAAACGCATAATGCTATACGTTATCAGCGCGTTGCTGATAACGTCGCTCGCATTCTTACTGATAACCGTGTTCGCGCAACCGGGCGAGAGCGCGGAAGCGGGTACCGTTATTAAAAAAGGCAGTACGGGAGCGGTAGTAAAAAAGATACAAACGAACCTAAAAAACTGGGGTTACTACTCCGGTAGCGTGGACGGAATATACGGCTCGAAAACAGTGGAGGCGGTAAAAAAGTTTCAGCGTAAGTACGGACTGACCGCCGACGGAATAGTCGGCGCGAAAACGGCGGCAAAAATGGGTATTTCCCTTACTTCCTCTTCTTCCGCTTCTTCTACGAGTAACGACGCTTATCTCCTCGCGCGGCTGATTTACGGCGAAGCAAGGGGCGAACCTTACACGGGTCAAGTAGCGGTCGGCGCGGTCGTTCTGAACAGAGTAAGAAGCTCTTCTTTCCCTAACACGATAAGCGGCGTGATTTATCAAAGTGGCGCGTTCGACGCCGTAAAAGACGGACAAATAAATCTCACTCCCGACGCAACCGCAATTCGCGCCGCCAAAGACGCAATCAACGGTTGGGACCCGACCTACGGCTGCTTGTTCTACTACAACCCCCGCACCGCTACGAGTAAATGGATGCTCTCTAAACAAGTCCATCTTTCGATAGGCAATCACTCTTTCTGTTTATAAGCGCGAGGTAATATATGACAAAAAAAGCGAAAACAACCGTTATAGTCCTCATCGTGATTATGCTTGCCGGCTTCGCCGCTTTGAGCGTGCCGCTCGGAATATACGTTTCCCGCTACTCTAAAGGAAGCGACCGCATCGACTCGATTTACGAAAAAAGTTATCACGAAACGGTCACCGCGCTCGGCAACGCGGAAACAAAACTAAGCAAATTAAACGTCATTCAAGGTAAAACCGTCCGACGCGAATTGCTTATGGACGTTTGGAAAGAATGTGATATTGCGGTTACTAACTTAACGTTTTTGGGAACCGATAGCGAGGATATGGAGAAAACGATTAAGTTTATTAACCAACTCGGAGATTATAGTTACTACCTATGTAACAAACTTACCGTATCGGAAATAAACGCGGAAGAAAAACAAAACGTGAACGCTCTTTACGGACTATTAAAGAATCTCAATTCCGATTTAAGCAAGGTCGGCGACAATATGATATCCGACGATAAAGTCAGTGCGAAAACGTTAAGCGACTTTTCCGCCGTGGCGGGAACGATAAAGAATTATTCCTCTATCGACTACCCGGAACTTATCTACGACGGACCTTTCAGCGACGGACTTGACGATAGAGAATTGAAGTTTCTTAAAGGCGCGAAAGACGTGACCGAGGAGCAAGCCTACGGCATATTGAACGAACGGTTCGGGAACGTTACCGACGTAAAGAAAATTTCCGACACGGATTCGGGTATACCGAGTTACGTTTACTCGTTCAAAAAATCGGATAGAGATTGCACGGCGTTCATTACGAAAAAAGGCGGTTTCGTCGCAAGCTACAACGGCTATGTAGAAACGGGCGACCCCAAAATAAGCGAAGACGATTGCGTGCGTAACGCCGTTGATTTTTGCAAGTCTATCGGCTATGAAAACATGGCGAAAGTTTGGGTTTACAACAATAATTCCACCGTGTACGTCAATCTCGCTTATAAACAAAACGATATAATTTACTATCCCGACCTCATCAAAGTCAAAGTTTCTTGCGACAGCGGAGAAGTTATCGGCTTGGAAGCGCAAAACTTTTTATATAACCACGCTTCGAGGGATATTTCTTACGATAAATCGGGCGAAAACAAAATAACCGTGGGCGAAGAATTAAAAGTTACCTCTTCCGCTTATTGTGTGATTCCCGTTGACGGAAACGCGGAAGTTTTTACTAAAGAAATCGTGGGAACGTACGACGATTTAACCTATTATCTCTATTTCGACTTGAAAACCGGCGAAGAAATTCGCGCGCTTGTAGTCATCGACGAGGAAGGAGAAATGCTAATCTAACGACTATCGTTGCTTGCCGGTTTTGTCATTGACATTCTGCCGTTTCTGTGAAAATAAGTCGCGAAAAAAGTCCTTGCAAGCAAACTTTTTCACTTGTTTACAAAAAAAACGCCTACCTTTGGAAGAACGCGCGTGCATGTTCCTAAGGTAGGCGTTTTTGCGATACAAGTATTAAAATAGTCCGATTATTTTGTAATCGCCCTTATTTTCGTCGAAAACTACGTCTATTTTTTCGGCGGCGGGAACTTTCGGTAGTCCCGGCATAGTGAGTATATCGCCGGTAAGGACGACTATAAAACCCGCGCCCGCGCTGACTTTTACTTGTTTTACCGTCACTCTAAATCCGCTCGGCGCGCCGAGTTTAGTCGGGTCGTCGGAAAAACTGTATTGCGTTTTGGCGATACATACGGGCAAATCCCCGAACCCCAACGCGGTCAGTTCTTCGATTTGTTTTTTCGCTTGCGGCGTGAGCGTTATTCCGTCGCCGCCGTAAATTTTAGTGACTATACGCTTGATTTTTTCATCTATCGGCTTATCGAGTTCGTACGAAAAAGCGAACTCGCCGTTTTCCTCTTCGCAAAGTCTTACCGTTTCCTCGGCAAGCGCAATCGCGCCCTTGCCGCCGTCCGCCCACACAGTGGACAACCTCACGTTTACGCCGAGCCGCTTGCATTCGTCGGTAATAAATCGTATCTCTTCGTCGGTGTCCGTCGGGAAACGGTTTATCGCCACTACGCAAGGGAGTTTATATACGTTCTTTATATTAGAAACGTGACGAAGCAAATTCGGTAGCCCCGCTCCGAGCGCGACCAAATCTTCGTCGCTTAATTCGTTTTTAGCCTTGCCGCCGTGCATTTTTAACGCTCTGACGGTGGCGACGATAACGACCGCCGACGGAACTAAACCCGTTTTTCTACACTTTATATCGAGAAATTTTTCCGCGCCCAAGTCCGCGCCGAAACCCGCTTCGGTAACGGTATAGTCCGCTAAGCACAAAGCAAGTCGCGTCGCCATAACCGAATTGCAGCCGTGGGCAATGTTAGCGAACGGTCCGCCGTGTATAAAGGCGGGAACGCCGCCCAAAGTTTGCGCCAAATTAGGTTTCAACGCGTCAAGAAGCAAGGCGGTCATCGCGCCCGCCGCTTTTAAGTCGTCCGCCGTAACCGGCTTACCGTCGTAATTATACGCCACAATGATTTTACCGAGTCTGTTTCTTAAATCGGCAACCGACTCCGCAAGGCAAAAAACCGCCATGATTTCCGAGGCTACGGTAATGTCGAATCCGTCCTCTCTCGGCACGCCGCAAGTCTTGCCGCCCAAACCGTCAACGACGAATCGTAACTGCCTATCGTTCATATCCACGCAACGTTTCCAAGTAATTCTTCTCGTATCGATACCGAGCGCGTTGCCTTGATGAATATGATTGTCGAGCATCGCCGCAAGCAAGTTGTTCGCCGCGCCGATAGCGTGAAAATCGCCCGTAAAATGTAAATTTATATCTTCCATAGGCGCGACTTGCGCGTAACCGCCGCCCGTCGCTCCGCCTTTAACGCCGAAAACGGGCCCCAAAGAGGGTTCTCTAAGCGCAACGTTAACTTTCTTACCTATAAGTTTCAGTCCGTCCGCAAGCCCGATTGTCGTGGTGGTTTTACCCTCGCCCGCGGGAGTGGGCGTTATCGCCGTGACAAGTATCAGTTTCCCTTGCTTGCCAGCGCGCGAAAAAATCTTGCTCGGGTTCACTTTCGCTTTGTATTTTCCGTATAATTCCAAATCTTCGTCGTCGATACCCGCCGCTTCGGCTATTTCCTTAATGGGGCGCAAGCTCGCTTCTTGCGCAATTTGTATATCGCTTTTGTACATCGTTTTTTTCCTTTTATATTATTCCGAGAGTGGCGCAAGCGCGTTGATTCCTTACGAAAACCGAAGCAACGTGTAAGGAACGCGCATCGGACGCTCTCTTATTCTACAGATAAATCTTTGGGCGTAAAAGCCAATAGTAAGAGTTCGTTAAGCGTGTAAGTACGAAAATCGTTCGGCGTGCCGAGAATTACGGGAAAATCGGCGTTCGTAAACTCCGCCATAAACTGTCTGCATATACCGCAAGGCGAGCAAAAAACAAGGTCTTCGCCCTCTTTTCCGCCGACTATGGCTATTTTTGCAAACTTTCTCTCTCCGTCGGAAACCGCTTTGGTCATCGCCACGCGCTCCGCGCAAATCGTAGCCCCGAGCGAGGCGTTTTCTATATTGCAACCGGTATAAACCTTACCGCTTTCGGTAAGTAACGCCGCGCCGACGCAAAAACCGGAATAAGGCGCGTATGCCTTCTCGCGCGCCGTAACCGCTCTTAAAACAAGTTCTTTATCGGTCATATTTTGCCTCCTTTTATCTTACTTCACCGAGAATTAACGGTCGTAAAATCGGTTTTTCCGCTCCGAGTGTCACGGAAGACAGCAGTTTTTCTTCCGCGGCGGAAAGCCGCTTTTCGTCCGAAGTGTGCATAATCGCTATCGCTTCGCCCGCTCTTACATAATCGCCGGTTTTCTTCTTCAAAACTATTCCCGAGGCATAATCTATCGTTTCCGCCATGGTGTTTCTGCCCGCGCCGAGGAGCAAACTCGCTTCGCCGTAACCCTCGGTGTCGATATGCTCGATATATCCGCTCTTCGGCGATAAAACTTCGAACTTTATCTTAGCGTCGGGCAAAAGTTCCGGATGATAAATTTGCTCGGCGTCGCCGCCTTGTGCCGTTACCATTTCGGCTAATTTCTTTAACGCTTTCCCGCCGTCAATCGCCTCGATAACCGCCTTTTTACACTCTTCTTCGCTACCGTAATCAGCCAAAAACAACATCGAAGAGGCGAGAATTACGCAAATCTCTCTTAAATCTTCCGCGCCCTTGCCGTTAAGTATCTCGATCGCTTCCTTTACTTCCAAGGCGTTACCGATATTCGCGCCGAGCGGCACGTCCATATCGGTTATCAAAGCAAGCATTTTTTTGCCCGATTTTTTGCCGATATCGACCATTAGCGAGGCAAGTCGTTTACTGTCTTCTACGGTTTTCATAAACGCGCCGCTACCCGTTTTGACGTCAAGCACTATGCAATCGTCGTCGGCGGCGAGTTTCTTACCCATAATACTGGAAACTATAAGAGGCAAACTGTCTACCGTCGCGGTCACGTCGCGAAGCGCGTATAACTTTTTATCCGCAGGCGCGAGTTCCTTGCTTTGTCCCACGATGGCTATACCCGTTTTTTCTACTATTTCTAAAAATTCTTTTTCGGGAATATCCGTGCGGAAACCCTTTATCGATTCGAGTTTATCTATGGTTCCGCCGGTATGGCCTAAGCCTCTTCCGCTCATTTTAGCGACTTTAACGCCGAGCGAAGCTACCACGGGCGCAACGACAAGGCTCGTTTTATCCCCTACGCCGCCCGTAGAGTGTTTATCGACTCTTATACCGCGCAACTTGGAAAAATCGAGTTTTTGCCCCGAATCTCGCACCGCAAAGGTAAGATATGCCGTTTCTTCAACGGTCATACCGCGAAAATAAATCGCCATACACAAAGCCGCCGCCTGATAGTCGGGAATTTCGCCCTTAACAAAGCCGTCTACGAAAAAGTTTATTTCCGCTTCGGTAAGTTCGAGTCCGTCGCGTTTTTTCTTTATAATATCATACATTCGCATACTCATATCTCCTTGTTTTTTCGCAAGAAATCAGCGTACCTTAATGTTATCTTTTCCTATAAAGCACGTCGTATAATAATGATACTATATTTTTGCTTTTTATTCCATACCTTTAAGGAAAATTTATTCCAAAACTTTTAATTCGGTAATATCGTCGAAAAAGATTTTTTCTTCTTCCACGACTAAGTATTTATACACGACGGAATACTCTTTTACTGCGCCGCAAACGGTAACGTAATGCCCCGCCTTGTAAAAAGTGATTTCCGCTTGCGAATTTTTGCGGATTTTTATGAGTTCTTTGCCGATTTCCGCTTGCGTTTCTTCGGAAAGTTCTCTTTTTTGTATCCGCGTCAAGCGTTCTTCACGTTTTCTCAGTTCTTCTTGCAAACCTTTCAACGCGTCGAACGGCGCAAATTGTTTTGCTCTGTCCTCTCTATTCACCGTTATGTCCTCCTATAAGTTTGTTTCTTGTAATTTGCGTCGCGCCTTCTTGTAAGTCCGCGCCGCGAATGATTGCGTTTTTGCCGTATTTGGTTTTTATGTCTATTACCGCGCGCTCCCCGGCTCGCTCCTTTTCTACCTTGTCGAAGTCGGTAAAAAGGTCGTACCCCGCGCACGATTCGTCGCACAACCCGCCGAAATCTATCATTAACCGCCTTATCGGTTGCGTTCTGTCCGTGTGCTTTTCGTAAAGTTCTACCACGTACTTCATTATTATCGAGAAAACGTTAGTGCTTTCGCTCATTTTCATAACGCCGCCGGAAGAAGGCACGGTATCTCGCGAATATCCGACGAAAACTCCCACCGACCGCGCGATTTTCTTCTCTTTCATAAGCCTTTGACAACAGTTAAGAGCCATTTCCTCGATAACTATCTTCGCTTTGTCGTAGTCGTAGTCCTCGAAAAGTATTTGCGAGGTGGATATAGAATGACTTTTTGCCTTATATCCCTTTATATCTTTCATTAAGCACGGTTCTCTGCCGTAGGCGTGGTCGATAAGAATCTCCGCGTTCACTCCGAACTCTTTATAAAGAAACCTCTCGTCCAGTTTGGCGATACCTTCCATATCGTACACGTTGTACTTTCTAAGTCTACGACACGTTCCCGCAGATATTCCCCAAAAATCGCTTAGCGGCCGATGCTTCCATAGCGTTTTTATAAACAATTCCTCGTCCAAAAAGCCTATATGCGTACGGGAATGCTTAGCCGTTATGTCAAGCGCGATTTTTGCAAGGTATAAGTTAGTCCCTATCCCGGCAGTCGCGGGAATACGCTTGACTTGCGCAATGCGGTTTATTATACGCTCGGCAAGTTCCTCCGCGTTCAACTCGTACAAGTCGAGGTATTCGGTTACGTCCAAGAACGCCTCGTCTATGGAATAAACGTGTATATCCTCTTTGGCGACGAACCCCAAATATATTTCGTAAATGTCCGCCGCGTACTCGATGTACTTCGCCATACGCGGTTTCGCCGTTATATACTCTATATTATGCGGTATTTCGTAAACTCGACAACGGTTCTTGACTCCGAGCGATTTCATCTTCGGACTTATCGCCAAGCATATACTGCCCCGCCCTCTCGTTTCGTCCGCAACGACAAGGTTCGTTTCGAACGGGTTCAGCCCGCGCTCGGCGCATTCGACCGAAGCGAAAAAACACTTCATGTCTATGCATAAGTAATAACGTTGTTTTTCCAATGCGACTATATCTCCTTGATGACCCTCATCGCTACGCCTTGCACGTTCACTTCGTCGAAAACCATATCTTCATAAGCGGGATTTTCGGCGTGCAATCTGATTTTATGCGTCTTTTTGTCAAAAAATATTCTTTTTAATGTTACTTCGTCGCCGATTAAAGAAACCACGATACTGCCTTCGTCGGCGTAACGAGTACGCTTAATCACGACTATATCGCCCTCTTCTATGCCCGCGCCGACCATACTGTCGCCTTTTGCTCGCAAAGCGAAAAACTCGCCGCTACCCATTAACGAAGAATTAAAAGTCAGAGTTTCTTCTACGTTTTGTTCCGCAAAAATCGGCAGTCCGCACGCAACCGTACCTATAAGCGGAACGCGCAAAACTCTGTTCTCACTGCGCTCGGTACGCGTACCGCGCCAGCCGCCCTCGTTTTTTACGATTCCCCTCAGAGTCATCTCTTGTAAGTATTTACATACGGTACCCTTACTTAAACCGACTTTATCGGCAATTTCTTGCATTGTCGGAGAAAAGCCCCTATTCTCAACGCTCGACTCGATGCACCGCTTTATTTCGTAAATCTTGTTTTCGTCTTTAGACCTCATTTCGACCGCCCGTAATTTCTATCGGAAACAAATGTTTCGTTTAGAATTATTATACTACGTTAAATGCGCGTTGTCAATTATTAACCGGTACCAGTCGCAAGGGGGCATTACATTACTGTCAAAAGAGGTCGTTTTTTGCGACCTCTTTCTTTGTGTAATTCCATTTGTTTCCCCCTTGGTACCGACTAATAAGG
>CAKRAY010000054.1 GCA_934296355.1 uncultured Clostridia bacterium | reverse complement strand
CTATAGTATCGACGATTTTAGCGGGACGCGCCGACAAAACCACTATTTTATCGCAAAGAGATATACATTCGCTTATATCGTGCGAAACGAGTAACGCCGTCTTTTTTTCTTCCTTCAAAATCGAGTACACGTCGTTGCATACGTGTAGACGCGTCTGAAAGTCAAGAGCGGAGAAAGGCTCGTCAAGCAACAGTAAGTCGGGTTTTAGGACGAGCGTTCTTATAAGCGCGACTCTTTGCCGCATCCCGCCCGATAATTCGGAAGGGTGTTTTTTCGCAACGTCGCCTAAACCGTATTTTTTCAGTAAATACATTCCGTAAGCAACGTTTTCTTTTGTTTTTTTACCGCTGATTTCCAATCCGAGCATGATGTTTTTTTCTATTGTCCGCCATTCGAATAGTTGGTCGCGTTGTGGCATGAGGGCAACTTTCAGAGGTGCGTTGTCGATGGGCGCGCCATTGAGCATAATATTTCCCGATTCGGGTTTATAGATTCCCGCGAGAATATTGAGAATAGTGGATTTACCGCATCCGCTCGGTCCGACAAGCCCCACGAACTCACCGTTTCCGATTGAAAACGAAACGTTGTCTATCGCTTTTGTTTCTCTTTCTTTACTGTGGTAAGTAAAGTTAAGGTTCTGTATATCCAAAACGTTATTCATCGAAGCACCTCTTTGTTTTTATTCGTTTATTACCGCGTCGATAATCGAGTTATCGACAACGTCTCCGTATGCGATTTTCTTATCGATAGTACCCGCGCGCATAAGAATGTTTTGAAGCGTATCGAAACTTTCTTCCGTCATATAGGGAACGGTTGTCCAAGCGTCTATATCGATATAACTTTGTAATGCTTTGGCAAGTAATGTTACGTCCGTCGTTGCAAAACTCGGCGCGATGAGGGCGGCTATTTCGTTAGCGGAGTGTGAGTGGCAATAATCTATCGCTTTCATGATGGCTTTAGTGAAGTCTTTGACAACTTCGGGATGTTTGGACATATATTTTTCCGTAGCCATGAAACACGTATATGCGACGTTGCCTATTTCTTCTCCGACGCTGGCGACGATATAGCCTTTTTTTTCGGATTGATATTGACTTGCGGCGGGTTCGAACATAGTGCAGTAATCTCCGATACCGCTTTCAAATGCGGCGGTGATTAAATCGAATTGTACGTCGTAATCGATAAATACGTCCGTTTTATCTATCAAACCGTTTTTGTATACCGCATATTCGAGGCACATAGCAGGCATTCCGCCGCGACGTCCGCCGATTATGGTTTTTCCTTTCAAAGAATTCCATTCGAAATCTTCTTGCGCGGTTCTGCCGATTAAGAAAGAGCCGTCTCTTTGCGTTAATTGCGCAAATATTTTCGCCGAGTTTGACGCGCCCTGGCTTTTTACGTATACCGAAGTCTCGGGACCAAGTAGAGCGATATCGGCGTCTCCGCTTATTAGAGCGGTCATGCTTTTGTCTGAACCGCCTCCGTTGGTAAGCGTGGTTTGCAAGTTGTATTCTTCAAAGTATCCGCCGTTTATAGCAATGTATAAAGGCGCGTAGAAGACCGAGTGCGTTACCTCGTTTATTCTGATAAGGCGTTCGCTTTTTTGTGTGCAACTCGCAAAGCAGGCGAGGCTTAAACAGACCAAACCCAAACAAAGCAGAATTGCAATTATTTTTTTCATAAAAATACCTCCGTGTATCGAACAATCGATGAGTTTTATATATTCATATCTATGAGAGGAAGAAAAAAAAGAGTGAAAGAGCGAAGCACGTCGCATTGAAGAATTTATTAAAGATTTTTCTAAGATTTTTATTATAAATAATAACTGAGCCAATTTCGGTCAATAGGTTGAAAACGATAACGTCGTATGCTATAATAATTCGGGATTGCGGAAAACACTATATATGGTAATAAGAAGAAGTATTTATATAATAATTTTCATAGCGGTTCTTGCGATTGCGGCGGCTTTTTCCGTGGGCGGTTCGTCTTTAGAAGCGAATGCGGAAGAACCCGTCAGTATTAACGTTACTTGCGAAGCCGTGGTTAAAGTGGAAAACGGCGTCGCGATTTACGATAAGGCAAGAAAGTATGACGATAATTATTATAGAAATATCAAAGTAGAGTTTACAGTTAACGCTCCCTATTACAGATTAGACAAAAACGACGAACCCGGTAAAGTAACGGCTACTCCCGTAGGCGGAAAAGTATACTTCACGCCTGCAATAAGCCAAACCGCCGTATATAACTTAACGTGTTATGCTTTTCACGACGATACCGGCGTAAACGCGATAGGATCGTGTTCCACACGCGTAAAGTATGATAGAGACGAACCCGTTATTGCGGACATTCCCGAAATGACCGACTGGGTACGCGGCGGAAAAGATTACGATATAGTCGTAGATTGGGCGCAATGTACCGATATGAGCGGCTTGTTTTCTCTCGAATATCGCATAGATTACGACGGCGAATCCGCCGATTCGAAGTTTGTTAAAGTCGATTTAAGCACTTTGGGAAAAAGCGTGATAACTATCGACAAAAATTGCGTTTTAACCGTAATATGTTTCGATAGGGCGGGGAACTGTTCCAAAAAGACGGTCGTTTACAATCAATTCGACGATATAAAACCGCCGATACCGACCTACGTAATATCTCCCGAGCCGTCGGATGACGCGTATGCGTCGAAATACGCAATTAAGGTTAATTATACCGAGGACGAACAAAGCGGTTTAAGTTCCGTGCAAAAATATATAATAAACGGCGTTACCGAAATATACGACGGAGAAATAGTTTTAAGTTCTCCAAAGGAGTACGACATTAGGCTTTTTGCTACCGATAAAGTGGGCAACGTTTCGGAAAGCGTAAGTATTCATTTACCTATCGGGGCGTTCGATTGCGTTCCGCCGTTAATAAGCAAATTGACGTATACGATTGATTTGAAAGACCCGAATTATATCGCAAGCATAAGTTTCCAAGCAGCCGATATGGGACAAAGCGGAGTTAAACAAGCTTATACGCCTACGTTAAAAACATTTTTCTCGGCGATACCCGGCGAAAACATAACGACGTACGTATTAAAATGCAATTTATATAGAACGGAATCGATAGAAATAGAAGTAACCGATTATGCCGGAAATACCGCCGACGCAATGCTTTATATCAATCACTTCGGCAACAGCGTGATAAGCGATACCATGAAAAGCGTTGCCGACACATATAAAACGCTCGATAAAGATTCTTTCACCGAAGCGAGATGGAATGAAATAGATAACGCTTACAACAACCTCAACACAATGTTGGTGATATCGCAAACGGATTACGAACAGTTCATTGAAGAGGCAAACGCAATAAAGAATTTAATAGAAAGCGAATTAGATTTGGTTTATCAAATCGAATCCGCGCCGGAAACAGTTTCTACCGGTATTAAGTTCGACGCGGAAAAAAGCGATTTTCCTACGAGCAAGAATGGAACTAAAATTTCGCTTATACTAAGTAAAAGCGAAACGGACGCAGAGAAGTTTATCGTTAAGTCGGGATTCGCAAAAGGTTTTGCCGATACGTTCAACCTAAGAATAGAGCGTGACGGTGAAAGCGTCGTTGAAACGCTTGCAAAAGGGTTGACGGTCCATATGGAAATGCCTTTTAATTATCTTGATAGGGAATACAAACTTTACGATATGACAACCGAGGAAGAGGTTGCTTACGAGATAGTCAACAACTACTTGGTTTTTAATATAAAAAAAGACTCGTCTATGGCAATGGTTATATCCGGAGCCAAACAAGTTACGGGTAACGTCGACGCCCCTAAAACGGTAACGGTATTCGGAAACACGTATTCCTTGCCGATTTTTCTCGCTATCGTATTGGTTCCCGTTGCGTTTGCCATAGTCGTAATAATAGTGGTAATAGTGATTAAGAAAGCAAGAGGATGAACAAAAGATGTTTACTAACACTAAGAGTTACGGATTAGACGGATTGGAGGGATATCTGATTGACGTCGAAGTCTTTTCGTCCAACGGGTTGCCGTCGCTCGAAATAGTAGGGCTGCCAACCAGCGCCGTTAAAGAATCGAAAGAGAGGATGCGTTCCGCAATAACAAATAGCGGCTTCGACTTCGGCGCACATAAAACAGTTATCAATTTAGCGCCTGCCGATATAAGAAAAGAAGGTTCTGCATTGGATTTGGCTATAGCGATAGGTTATTTAAGCGCAGTCGGGCAAATACCGTTCGTTAATTGCGACAGATATATTTTTTTAGGCGAATTATCGTTAGACGGTTCGCTTAGAAAGATTAACGGGGTTATGCCGCTCCTTCTAAGCGCGGTTCAAGCAGGCTTTAATAGGTTCGTAATACCATATGAGAACGCTAAAGAAGCAAGTTTTGTCCAAGGGGCGGAAGTGTATGCGTTAAAGAACCTCGGCGAAGTAGTTAACTTACTGATCGGATTAAAATTCGAACCGTTGAGTATAAGCGACTACGATTCGGAAAACAAGGTTTATCCCGAAGTAGACATAGCGGATATAAAAGGGCAAACTCTTGCGAAACGCGGATTGGAAATAGCGGTAAGCGGCGGACATAATATGTTGATGTGCGGTTCGCCCGGTACCGGAAAGTCGATGCTCGCCAAGTGCATAACGGGTATTATGCCGAAACTAACCTTTATGGAAGCGCTGGAAACGACAAAGATACACTCGGTGGCGGGTTTGCTGAATGCGGAAGAAGGCATGATTAAAAGCCGACCGTTCAGATCGCCGCACCATACCGCCTCGCTATATAGTTTAACCGGTGGCGGAAACAAGGCGACGCCCGGCGAAGTAAGTCTTGCCCATAACGGCGTTTTATTCTTGGATGAAATGCCCGAATATAACAGAAAAACGCTCGAAACGTTAAGACAACCGTTGGAAGACGGAAAAATAATGATAAGTAGAGTAAATAGAAGTATAACTTATCCCGCTAGGTTTATGCTTATAGCGAGCATGAATCCTTGTCCGTGCGGTTATTACGGAAGTAAAGTAAAAGAGTGTACTTGTACGCAAAGAGACATATTGAGATACGTTTCTAAGATATCCGGACCGTTACTTGACAGAATAGATATTTACGTTACGGTAGAGAATATAGAATACGACGAACTCAGATCCGATCTCGATATAGAAAATAGCGAAAAGGTAAGAGAACGCGTAGAAGCGGCGAGAGAAATTCAGTTAAAGCGGTTCCGTTACGACGGAATATATACTAATTCTCAAATGAGCAATCAACTTATTAATAAGTATTGCGCAATAAACGACGACAGCGACCTTTTACTGAAAAGAGTATTCGAATCGCAACACCTCAGTCCGCGAGCGATGACGAGAATATTAAAAGTTGCGAGAACGATTGCAGATTTATCGGGAAAGGACGAAATAGGGTTTGAAGAAATCGCGGAAGCGATACAATTCAAAATAATAGATACGAAGGAAATGTTAATTGGATGAAGTTTACCGACAAACAAAAAGCAGTATACCTCTTGTCTATGACCAAAGGTATCGGGCAAGTAAAAGGGAATAAAATCTTAAAATCGGTAAGTAACGCAGAAAAAATATGTTATGATATCGCAAGTATCAGATACGAATTGTTGCGTTGTATAACCGAAGCCGATTATAGAGAGATTTGCGTTGCGCTTAGTACAGTAGATTTTAGTCAGATAGAGAGCGAGTGTACCGTTAAGGGAATTAAAGTCGTTTGTTTATTGGACGAAGAGTATCCGAGCAGTCTTGCCTGTTACGACGACGCGCCGTTAATGCTTTATTGTAAAGGCGACGTGAAATTGCTAAGTAAAGATTGTTTTGCCGTTGTCGGAACGAGGTTTCCTACAAAATACGGTATTCGGGTAACAGAAGAGTTTACCGCCAGCCTTTCAGATAGATTTTGTATCGTTAGCGGCATGGCGAGAGGTATAGATTCGTGCGCGCACAGAAGAGCGTTGGAATCGGGTGGAAAAACCATTGCCGTATTAGGTTGCGGCGTAGACGTTATTTATCCGGCCGAGAATAGGGCGCTATATCGCGATATTGTAGAAAACGGTTTGGTAATTAGCGAGTATTTGCCGGGCGAAGCCGCTAACGCGCATAACTTTCCTGCAAGAAACAGAATAATCAGCGCGTTGTCGCGTGCGGTGCTTATCACGGAAGCGGGAGAAAACAGCGGTACGATGATCACGTTAAATTATGCGATAGAACAAGGAAAGGACGTCTTTTGCGTACCGGGAAGTATATATAACAAACAAAGTCAAGGATGTAATAAGAGCATCAAAGCGTGTCAAACGAGAGCCGCAACAGACGTGAACGATATTTTTGACGAATTGGGATTATCTAAAACGGAAAATATCAAGCCGAGCGAATTACAACTTGATTTTAACGAGGACGTAATAATTAGTTTGTTGACTAATAACGGAGAGATGCATTTTGACGAACTGATTCAGCACGTCGATTTAAGCGTTTCCCAACTTAACGCATTGTTGTTAAAAATGATGGCGTTGGGGTTAATAATAAAAACGAAAAATAACTATTGGAGCATATAGAGTAATGAAGTTAGTAATAGTAGAATCGCCTACTAAGGCGAAAACAATTCAAAAGTATCTCGGTAAAGAATATAGAGTTCTTGCCAGCGGCGGACACGTTTGCGACTTACCCGAAAAGAGTCTCGGCATAGATATAGACAACAATTTTAAGCCGAGTTACGTTTTGGTTAAAGAAAAGAAAGATACGATAAAGAAACTGAAGTCGGCTGTCGCCGAAAGTTCCGACGTTTATCTCGCAACCGACCCGGACCGCGAGGGAGAAGCAATTAGTTGGCACTTAGCGAACGTTCTCGATTTGGGCGCGGACGCAAACAGAATCGAATTTAACGAGATAAGCAAACGAGCGGTTAATAACGCAATAGTCGCTCCGCGAAAAATAAACATAAACCTAGTCAATGCTCAACAAGCAAGAAGAGTTCTCGACCGTCTTGTAGGTTATAAAATCAGCCCTATTCTCAATCAAAAAATTAAACCCGGTTTATCCGGCGGAAGGGTGCAAAGCGCCGCATTGAAAATGATTGTGGACAGGGAAAGGGAAATAAGAGCGTTTGTTCCCGAAGAGTATTGGAATATTTACGCAATGTTAACCAAAGAAGGAAAAAGTACGGTTTTCAAAACTACGCTCGTAGACAAAAACGGAAAGAAATACAAAGTTACCAACACCGAAGAAGCGGAAAAAGTTGATTCCGAATTGACGCTTGCCGAGTATAGCGTAGATACCGTGAAAAGAGGAGAGAGTAAATCTCATCCCGGAGCGCCTTTTACGACGAGTACTTTACAACAAGACGGTTCCAATAGATTATCCATTTCCGCTTCGGAAATTATGAGATTAGCGCAACAATTGTACGAGGGCGTAAACATAGAAGGAAAAGGCTTGACGCCGCTCGTAACATACATTCGTACCGACAGCGTAAGAGTAAGTATAGAAGCGCAAACCGAGGCAAAACGGTTCATTACCGAAAAATTTGGAAAAGAATACGCTCCCGAGAAGTTTAACCATTATACTGCGAAGTCGGGCGGAAATATACAAGACGCGCACGAAGCGATTAGGCCTATATCTTTAGACACGACGCCGGAAAGCATTAAAGATAAAGTTCCGCATAACGTTTACCGCTTGTATAAGTTGATATATGATAGATTTTTGGCAAGTCAAATGGCAGAAGCCGTTTACAATACATTAAACGTTCACATAACGGCGCAAGCCGAAGAATGTAAATACGGGTTTAAGATTAGCGGCAAAACGGTAATATTTAAGGGATATACCGTCGCTTACGAAAACGACAAGGACGAAGAAGAAGAGAGCAGCGAAGGGAGATTGCCTAACTTTACCGAGGGTGAAAAACTTACTTTGAAAAAGATAAAAAAAGAGCAAAAGTTCACCAAGGCACCAGCAAGATATACCGACGCGAGTTTAATTAAGGCAATGGAAGAAAACGGTATAGGCAGACCCGCTACTTATGCGAATACGCTTGCCGTAATCGCGCATAGAGAGTACACCGAAAAAGAAGGAAAGTTCATTAAGCCCACTCAACTCGGCGAAACGGTAACCGCTTTCATGGAAAAGAATTTTGCCGATATCGTAGACGTACAGTTTACCGCGTCAATGGAAACTAAATTAGACGACGTCGTTAACGGTTTGGACTGGCAAAAAATAATAGCCGACTTCTATCCGCATTTTAACGATGAGTTAAAGAAAGCGTTTTTCGGGGAAAAGAAAGTAAAACTCGAAGAAGAAGTAACAGACGTTATATGCGAAAAATGCGGAGCCCACATGGTTGTAAGAAAGGGACGTTTCGGTAAATTCTTGGCTTGTCCCAATTATCCGAAATGCAAGAATATAAAGAGTATTATCGAACCCGTCGGGGTTTGCCCGAGTTGCGGTAAAGATATCGTCAAGAAAAAGACAAAGGGCGGCAAAGTATTTTACGGATGTAGCAATTATCCGAATTGTGATTTTATGAGTTGGGAATTGCCGGCGCCTATTTTCTGCCCCGAATGTAGAAACGTTATGCGTATGGTATATAAAGACAACAAAACGCAGTATATTTGCATTAACAAGAAATGTAATCACGTCGTTATACCCGAAGTCGAACCGAAATATAAACCGCAAGGTAGCGAAGCGAATGACGAAGATTAAGATTATCGGCGGCGGTCTTGCGGGGTGCGAATGCGCGTATCAACTCGCGCTAAGAGGATATGAGGTGTCGCTTTACGAAATGCGCCCGACAACGAACACGCCTATACATAAAACGGCCGATTTAGCGGAACTTGTTTGTAGCAACAGCCTAAAATCAAACGACGTCAATACCTCGCAAGGATTGTTGAAAGCCGAACTCGAAACGTTAAGCTGCATGATATTGCGGGCCGCGCGAAAAACGAGCGTTCCCGCCGGGGGCGCTTTGGCGGTAGACAGAAAAGCGTTTTCGCGGGAAGTCGAGAACGAAATCGCCGGTCAAAAAA
>CAKRAY010000053.1 GCA_934296355.1 uncultured Clostridia bacterium | reverse complement strand
CTTCTATACCGTGTCCGTTGTCGATGACCGTAACGGATTTTATTCCGCCGTGTTCGATATATATCGAGATATTCGTAGCGCCCGCGTCCAGACTGTTTTCTACAAGTTCTTTTACTATTGACGCGGGATTTTCTACAACCTCGCCCGCCGAAATTCTATTGTAAACCGATTTGTCTAATTTCTTTATCAATCCCATAGTTATTTACCGGAAATAATCTTTTTTAAGTCGCTTAAAATCGTTAACGCTTCGATAGGCGTACAACGATTTACGTCGGTTCCGTTCAAAATATTCTTAATTTTAACGAAATCTTCATCCTCCGGGAACATAGAAATCTGCTCGCACGCGACGCAAGTTTCTTTTTCCGTGTTGTTGCTCATTTTGTTTATCAAATCGCCGCTTAATTCGTGAGTTTCGGATAACGTGACAAGAACGTCTTTAGCGCGTTTTATAACGTCCTTATCAACGCCGGCAATAGAAGCGACTTCGATACCGAAACTCTTTTGCGCGCCGCCGCGAGCGACTTTATATAAAAACACAATGCCGTCTTTATTCTCTTGAATAAGCACCCTATAATTCTTTATGCCATGGAAAAGTTTTTCGAGTTCGCTTAACTCATGGTAGTGCGTAGCAAAAAGCGTTTTCGCTTTTATTTTTAACAATATATGCTCAACTATCGCCCACGCTATACTCAATCCGTCGAGCGTAGAAGTTCCTCTACCTATTTCGTCGAGTATAAGCAAACTATTCGGCGTGGCGTTATGCAGAATATTGGCGGTTTCTAACATTTCCACCATAAACGTGCTTTGTCCGCGAACTAGATTATCGCTCGCGCCTATTCTCGTGAAAATTTTGTCGGTAATGCAAATATCCGCTTTCGTTGCGGGAACAAAACTACCTATGTGAGCAAGCAATACGATTAAAGCAACCTGCCTTATGTAAGTACTTTTACCCGCCATATTGGGACCGGTAATAATTACCATTGCGTTATCGCTCGTGTCCAATATGGTATCGTTGGGGATAAAACGATTGCTTTTTAATAAATCTTCGACAACCGGATGCCGCCCGTCCACGATAGATATGACGCCTTTGGTATTTATTTTAGGACGAACATACCTATTCTTCACGGCAACTTCCGCCAACGAATATACGCAGTCGCATTTAGCAACGATATCGGCAAGTTGCTTCAATATGGTTATTTTTTCGTACAAAAAGTCTAATAATTCCGCATATAGCTTCGCTTCTAACTCAACGCAATGTTCGTATGCGCCTAAAATTTCCTTTTCTAACTCCGTTAACTCCGCGTTGGTAAACCTCTCGCCGGTCGATAAGGTTTGTTTACGTACATATCCGGCAGGTAAAGTTTCGGGCATTTTTGCGTTCGTAATCTCTATGTAATAGCCAAAAACTCTGTTATAACCTACTTTCAAAGACGGAACGCCGGTTATCTCCCTTTGTTTTGCTTCGAACTCTTTCAAAAATTTACCGCCGTTATCTTTGATTGCGCGATATTTGTCAAGTTCTTCTGAATAACCGTTCGCAATATATCCTATATCTTTAGCAAGCGAAGGCGTATTTTCGGAAGTAATCGCCTTTTTTAATCTTATCGCAACGTCGGAAACGTCGGTATATTCGTTAAGAAGTTGAATAAAATACTCCGATTTTAACTTTTGAAGAATCTTATATAAAGTCGGCATAGCCGAAAGAGTTTCGGCAAGCGCAAGGCAGTCCTTAGGTTTCATGGATAAGTATGAAATCTTCGTAACCAGTCTTTCCAAGTCGTAAATATTCGCCAAGCAAACCGCAAAAGCGTTTTTTAACGTTATATTTTTTGTAAGTTCCGCCACGGCGTTTTGTCTAAACGCTATATCTTCGGGTTTTTGCAAAGGGTGTAGCAGCCAATTCCGGAGCATTCTCGCGCCCATTCCCGTTTTCGTTTTATCGATAACGCCTAACAAACTACCCTTTTTCTTGCGATCCGAAACCGTTTCCACAAGTTCGAGATTTTTTTGAGTATTGTAATCGATAAACATTTCGTTATCGTCTTTTAGAATTATCGGCCTCGATATGTGTTTCAAATCTCTTTTTTGCGTGCTGACGACATACTCGAGTAAACCGCCTATCGCGCACACGCAAAGAGGATAATCGCTAAGGCCGAGAGCCTCTAAGCCGTAAACGCCGAATTGTTTTTGTATTCTGCTTTTAGCATTGTCGAAATCGAAAAAATAGTCGTAATAACCACTGAACTTTACGAGCCTCTCCGTTTGCACCGTATTTAACTGTTTCGATTCGTTACAAATATCTTCCGTGGCGATTATCTCGGCGGGAGCGCAACTCATCAAATAATCTTCTATTTCGCTTAGAGGTCCGGCGGTAATCTCTTTTGCCTTTAATTCGCCGGTAACGATATCGAAAAGAGCCACGCCGTATTTGGTTTTTTCTTTGTTGCGAACGATAGACAATAAATAATTGTTTACCGTACCGTCAAGCATTTCCTCAATGGTATTCGTACCCGGAGTGATTACCCTAATAATATCGCGTTTTACCATTCCGGACGACTCTTTCGGGTTCGTCAACTGTTCGCAAATAGCCACTTTCGTGCCTGAAGCGATTAACTTCGATATATAGCCGTCGACGGCGTGATACGGTACTCCGCACATCGGCGCGCGCTCGGCTAAACCGCAATCCCTTCCCGTAAGCGTTAAATCGAGAACCTTACTCGCGTAAATCGCGTCTTCGTAAAACATCTCGTAAAAATCGCCGAGTCTATAAAGAATTATGGTGTCGGGGTATTGCTTTTTTAATTCTTTATAATGCGCCATCATCGGGCTTAGTTCGTTCTTATTCTTTGCCATTACTCTATTGCTCCCCATAAAGCGGAAGATTTAGCGGATTCTATTCTTACGTTTACAAAACTTCCGACAAGATTCTTATCTCCCGTAAAAGTAACGAGTCTTCCGCACTCCGTTCTGCCGCAAACCGAATTTTTATACTTAGGACTAACGTCCTCTACGAGAATTTCGTATGTTTTACCTATATAATCCAAACTCTTTTCCGCGCTGATTTTGTTTTGTAAAGCAACAAGCGCTTTTATCCTTTCCGTTTTTACGGCGACCGGCAATTGCTCCATACCGGCGGCAACAGTACCTTTTCTCGGCGAATATACGAAAGTAAAGGCGTTCGTGTATCTTATTTTTTCGACCAGCGACATTGTATCTAAAAAGTCTTCCTCGGTTTCGGTCGGAAAACCTACCATAATATCGCTGGTTATACCCACGTCGGGAATTTTGCAACGTATTTCGTCGATTATGCTTAAATACTTTTCTCTCGTGTATCTTCTGTGCATCAATTGAAGAACCCTATTGCTTCCGGATTGCACGGGTAAATGAATACTGTTACATATATTAGGCGAGTCCTTAATGATATCTATCACTTTAGAATTAAAATCTTTCGGATGCGACGACATAAAACGCAGTCTAAACTTACCGTTAATCTTGGCAATTTGTTCCAAAATGTAAGAAAAATCATAGTTCTCATACGAATACGAGTCCACGTTTTGTCCTAACAGCGTTATTTCTTTATAGCCTTCGTCAAGTAAAGCGTTAACTTCCGAAAGAATCGCTTGCGGCTCGCGACTACGCTCACGGCCTCTAACGTAAGGAACTATGCAATAGGAACAAAAGTTATTGCACCCGTACATAATATTAACCCAAGCGTTCGTACCGCTTGTTCTATATACGGGAATATCCTCTTTTATATCGGGATTCTCGTTACTTCTTATCTCAAAAGCGAATTTTCTTTGTTTTTGTTCCACCTCTTGAACAAGCAACGGCAGTTCCTCTAAATTGCCCGTGCCTAAGACGATATTTATAAAACCGAACTTCTTTTTCAATTCTTCGGGCGCACCCGCTTGTTGCGTCATACATCCGACCACGGCCACGATTAAAGACGGTTTTGCTTTCTTCAATCTTTTCACGTCGCCGATATTGCCTAATATTTTTTTCTCGGCGGTATCCCTTATGCAACAAGTATTAAACACGATAATATCTGCGTCCGCTTCGCTCTCGGACTCCGTGTACCCCACGCCGTTTAAGAGTCCCGCGATTTTCTCGGACTCGTGAACATTCATTTGACAGCCATAAGTTAATATATAATATTTTTTCATAATATAATATTATAGATTAAAGAGATTTTTTTTTCAAGCAAAAAAATGTAATAATCCTAAATCGTATATTCATACTAAACGTATATGAAAGGCACCAATAAGTATTTCAAATTAGCGTTAAAAGTGTTATTATTTATATCGATTATTGCAATAGTTGCAGGTGTAATAGTGTTTAATTCTATATATTTTTCCGCAAAACTCGACAAAAACAGCATTATAGCGCAAAAAGCCGAATTTACCGTGTATTCTATTGACGATACCGTAACGGAATCGTCAAACATATATAGATTCATTAAGTATAGCGACCTTCCCTCACACCTCGTTAACGCTTTCGTCGCGCTGGAAGACAAACGATTTTTCTCTCATAAAGGCGTGGATTATATCAGGCTCGGAGGCGCGCTTATTCATAACGTAAAAGCCGGATACATGAAGGAAGGCGGTTCGACAATTACCCAGCAACTTGCTAAAAATACCCAATTAAGTTCGGAAAAAACCGTCGCTCGCAAAATTAAAGAGCTTCGACTCGCAAGACTCATAGAAAAAGAATACTCGAAGGAAGAAATCCTCGAAATGTACTTAAACGCTATTTATTACGGAAACGGAATCTACGGAATCGATAGCGCGGCTCGGAACTATTTCGGTAAAGCGCCGGAAGATTTGACTCTGTCTGAATCGGCATACCTAGCGGGCATAGTAAAAAATCCGCAAAAATATTCCCCGAAGAACCATCCCGATAAAGCGACTTCCCGTAAGAATTTCGTACTCTCCCTTATGTTGGAACAAAAAATGATCTCCGAAAACGAATACGACGTTGCATTAAACGAATTTTACGCGCCACCCGCTACGGCTGACGACCCGAATTCGGCGTATGTTTCCGCAGTTATTGCCGAGGCGGCAGCATTACTGAATGTTGACGAAAAAGACGTGATAACTTCAAAAATTAAGATATTTACCTACTTTGACGAAAAATTACAAAGAAATCTTTATAATATTCATCAAAATGATGATTTTATTTCTGTTAATGATAAAGGTAAAAACGCTTCTTCGTTGGCGATTATTGCGGATAACGCTACCGGCGGAATTAAATCTTATTATTGTAACGACGAACTAATCGAAATCGGAAAGTTTTTACGTCAACCCGCTTCGACTATAAAACCTATTGTCGTTTACGCGCCCGCCATCGAATCCGGGTTAATAAACGCTTATACGCCCGTAATCGACGAAAAAATCAATATTAACGGTTATTCTCCGTCTAATTACGGGGGCGTTTATCACGGATACACCGACGTTCGCACGGCGTTAAAAACCTCAATCAATACAGTTGCGGTAAAGATTCTAAACGAAAACGGTATAAACGAATCTTTATCTTACGCAAAAGCGGCCGGTATAACGTTCGACAAGAACGACTACAATCTTTCCACTGCGCTCGGCGGAATGACTTACGGAGTTACGCCTACCTCTTTATGCGAGGCATATCTTACACTTGCTAATTTCGGCGTCCATAAAGACGCGTCTTTTATAAGAAGAATTGTCGATAACAGCGGGCAAATCTTGTATGAGAAAAAACCTAAGGAAGAAAGAGTTTTTTCCGAAGAAACCTGTTATTTAATTTCCGATATACTCAAAGAATCCGTTTCCGACGGCACGGCGCGAAAACTATCGGGGTTCGACTATGATATTTGCGCAAAAACCGGCACGGCTAAGAGTGCGCGAACAAAAGACAATATCGACGCTTGGAACGCCAGTTATACTACCGAAAATACAGTAATTGTTTGGTACGGAAATACCACTAAAAGTCCGGAATACGACGTAAAAACAAACGGAAGCGAATATCCTACCTTGCTTGCAAGGCAAATTTATTCTATATTGGATAAACCCTCTAAAAAAAGTTTTGACGAACCTAGCGGCATCTTTCATACCGAAATAGATAAGTTCGCGCTTGCCGAAAAACACACTTTATGTAATTGCAACCTTTATACTCCGGATAAATATAGAATGGACGCTATCTTTTCTTCCAAAAACTACCCTACCGAGACTTCGGAACATTTCGATATCGAACGTATTCGCGTAGAATATACGCAAAAAGAAGACTTTATTAATATATCGATAGATTCTGATGAAGACTATAAATATATTCTTACAGAAAAAAACCTTCTTACAAATGAAGAAAGGTTTTGGGAAATAAATAATGGTACGACGCAAATACGGTCGTCAAACGGCGCAATTTGCTCATATTCCGTCAAAGTCATTTACGACAATCAAGCGTTAGGCATTATAGCGCCGCATATATCTTTCTTTTAACAACAACGGATTACTTCTACGTTAGCGATAGCGTCTTCTATCAGTTGCTCCTTATTTTCGATTTTGTTTTCAAACTCTATCGCCAAATCGATTTTCGGTTTAATGACGGGGTTTTTAGGTAAAAAGACCGTGCAACAATCTTCATAAGGAAGAATACTCGTTTCAAAAGTGTTAATTTTTTGAGAGATTTCTATAATGTCGGTTTTGTCCATACCGATTAAAGGACGGAACACGGGCATGGAAACAACGCTATTGGTAACGTTAATACTTTGCATCGTTTGACTTGCGACTTGTCCTAAACTTTCGCCGGTAATTATTGTCCCGCACTTATATTTATTTGCCAAATTTTCCGCTATTCTCATCATAAATCGGCGCATTATGGTAATCATATATTCGATCGGGCAATTCTCTTTAATAGCGTATTGTATATCGGTAAACGGTACTACGCATAATTCTATCGGTCCCGTATACGCCGACATTATGCGCGCTAATTCAATGACTTTCTCTTTTGCTTGCTCGCTCGTATAAGGAAAACTATGGAAATGAACGGCGTAAATTTTCACACCGCGTTTTGCCATTAAATATCCGGCAACGGGACTATCTATTCCGCCGCTTAACAACAACATACCGTTACCGCCGCTTCCGACGGGTAACCCGCCCGCGCAATGAATTTTGTTATAAAAAATATACGAAAACCCGTTTTCTCTGATATCTACGTTTACTTCAAAGTCATATTCAAATAGATTAACCGTTAATTCTTTTGATTTATCGAGCATATAACCGCCGATATCTTTGGCGATTTGCATAGAATTTTTGGTAAGTCTTTTATCCGCTCTATTTACAGTAACTCTAAAAGTGCCGTTTTTCGGGAAAATTTCCGAACATAAGACCGCAATTCTTTCTAAATCGGTAGGAATTTTTATTGCAGAACTTATACTATATATACCGAATACGCAACGTAATCTTTTTATAATCTCGTTTTCGTCGTCCTCGTCGAATTCCTCGATAAACATACGATTTTGCGACATCGTAAATTTATGACGGTATCCTTTCAAGGCGTTCTGAATATTGTTTCTTAATAACGAAACAAACTGACCGCGATTATTTCCTTTTAGGAATATTTCTCCGATACGTATTAAAATAATTTTTTCCATTACTTACATTCCTCCGACGTATTTCAATAGTAAAACAAATTCTTTTTTATAAGCGTCCATAAACGACTTTATCTCGTTTTCGGTAGTAAAACGACATAAGCTGAGTCTTATTATCCCTTTTTCGTATTCGGGAACAAGTTTTAATATACTCGGTAATTTTTTTTGAGTTTTTTTACTCGAACATGCGCTTCCCGTTCCGATAAGTATACCGTATTTTTCTAGCGCATGCAACATAACCTCGCCTCTGACCTTAGGCATTACGGCGCACAATATGTATGGTGATTGCCAATCGCCGGAATCTACGCATATACAATTCGTTTCTAAAAAAACCTTTTTTAATTCGTTTCTAAGCGTTTCGACTTTTTCGAAATTCTCTTTTTGCGCATTTACTGAGTCTTCTATCGCTTTGGTGAAAGCCATTATACCGCCGACGTTTTCCGTTGCGGAACGAATTCCGAATTCTTGTCCGCCGCCGTAAATAATAGGCTTAACGTTCACGCCGTTTTTTATAAATAATCCGGCAACGCCTTTCAAAGCGTGAATCTTATGCGCGCTTACCGTATATAGATCTACGCCTAAATCATTTAGATTGACTCTGATTTTTCCTACCGCTTGAACTCCGTCCGAATGGAAAATAACTTTCGGATTGACGCTTTTTGCTATTTTTACAAGCGTTTTTATATCGTTAACGCAACCGGTTTCGTTATTTACGTGCATTATGGAAACAAGCGCGGTTTCTTTCGTCATGATTTCTTTGAATTTTTCGGTTATTACCCTACCGCATTCGTCGACCTCGCAAAAAACCACGTCGTAACCTCTCTGTTTTAGTTCCAATGCGGTATTCATAACCGCCGGATGCTCCGACGCCGAAACGATAATTCTGGAACCGTTTGCTTTTTTTGTGCCGAATAAAGCCAGATTGTCGCTTTCTGTGCCGCTCGCAGTAAAAATAAACTGTCCGTCGCCACGCAAAATACTTATTATTCTCCTTCTACACTCCTTAATTTCGTTAGATAAAACCAACGATTCGTGATAAGGCGCGGACGGATTGAAAAAGTTTTCCGATTGATAATAATTATAGATATTCACATATTCGGGTAACGGCTTAGTTGTACCCGCGTTATCGAGATATATTATTCGTTTGTTTTGTTCCATAGTCTAAAACCGCATAAAAATAGTCGTCCACAAGTAGATTGTACTTTTCGTCCGCATATATTATCAGGTTGTTTTCTCCTTTATTTTTATAATTCTCATCATATAAACGTTTACCGTCTTCATATTGCGATAAAGAAAACTTTATTTCGTCCAAAGGTAGGAATAAAACTCTTTTTTCGTTTTGTCCTGCGTAAACTTTCTCGACGTAAAGATAATCGGAACTAACTACGTAGCGAAAAACGAACG
>CAKRAY010000052.1 GCA_934296355.1 uncultured Clostridia bacterium | reverse complement strand
TACCGTAATTAACAAGTATTCTCTTGCGTAACCGATGTTCCAATTGCTTTAAGTGCATGCCGTCAAGAAAAACGTCCTCGAACTCTTTCAACATAACCGACGGTATCATTAAAACCTTTTCTTTAAAATTCCTGTCCCCGTATTGTTCTACGATATCTTTACCCGTAACTAACCCCGTAACGGTAACGGATTGTCCGAAAAAGTTGTTTTTAACAACGTAGATGTTTATCTCTACGTTAGGATATTTTGAAGTAATCTTTTGTTTTGCTTTTAACATGGTACTTTCGCCGCTAACGCCGGTAATGATACCGACGGACGTCTTACGTACTTTTTTAGGCGCGTTTTCCAAAGCAAAATCGAGTTCGTCCAGAAATTTTGTAATAAGTCCCACGCCGTTCTCGATTTGTTCGTATTCTCCGTAATACTCCGCGCCGGGAACGTTTCTTCCTGCTATCTGGTACATTTCGTCGGAACAATAACAAAATCCCGGATGCGTTTTATAAAAATTTTCGGTTATGTCGATAGCGTCGCATGCTTGTTGCGAGTTAAGCGTATCCAAATGATATCTTCCCTCTCTATGTCCCGTCAAACCTACCGGCACTATTGCAACCGTAGCAACGCCTATTTCAAAAAGGTCGCTTAACGATTTTTCTAATACTTCGCCGTCGTTTATACCGCCCACAAGCACGATTTGCGCGTGAATCGTAATTCCGTTCGCTACCAACCTTTGTAGAAGTTCGGTTTGCTTATAACGCGTTCGCTTAATTCCTAGCAAAAATAACCTCACCTTTTCGTCGGTAGCATGTACGGACACATAGAGCGGAGAAAGTTTATAATCTATTATTCGTTGAATGTCTTCCTCTTTAAGGTTCGTGCATGTAATATAGGAACCGCTTATAAAACTCAGTCTGTAATCGTCGTCTTTTACGTATAACGTATCTCTCAAACCTTTCGGTAACTGCTGAACGAAACAAAATATACAGTTGTTGTAACATTCCCTTGGAACTATTTCAACGGACGAATCAAAATCTATTCCTAAACTCTCATATTGGTTCTTCACGATTGTTACGCTCTCTTTTTGTTCGTTGCGATAAAAGGTTATTTCAACCGTTTCCAAACTATCGGCATAAATATAATCTAAGACGTCGACAAAATTACGATCGTTAAATGAAATTACGTCGTCTCCGATTTTAAGTTTATGTAGCGCAGGGCTATTGTGTGAAATCTTGATAATTTTCGCCATAATTATAAATAATATTATTATATATTTTAATAGAAAAGTCAAACAATATTAATCGTATAAGGCGAACTTTGAATCAAACCTTAGTTATATGACCACAATAACAAACATTATAAAAAATATTACTTGTAAATTATAATTAAAATGATATAATATAGTCGATATGCCTAACGACGTAATAACTATACATGCAATAACCAAAGAGTTATCAGAATTGCTTGTCGGCGGACGAATCGAAAAGATCTATCAACCTGAGCAAGATGAAATAACGCTGTTTATAAAAAACCAAAGAAAATTTTACCCTCTTGTCATAAGCGCGAACGCATCAAATCCGAGGGTTCACGTTACCTCGCAAAAAAAAGAGAATTCTCTTAACGCTCCCGCTTTTTGTATGCTTTTAAGAAAATATCTTATCAGTGGCATAATTAATAGGGTAGAAATTTTTAATTCCGATAGAATCGTAAGAATTGACGTTTTATCAAGGAACGAACTCAACGACTTAACCGAATATAGCCTTATGGTCGAACTGATGGGTCGCTATTCAAACATTATTTTAATAGATTCGAATAATAAAATTATCGACGCTATTAAACGTATACACTTTGATCAAAGTACCACGAGATACATTCTACCAAATCTAAAATACGAATTGCAACCACAAACAAGAATTCCGCTTTTCGACGAAAAACTTACCACAGACTTTTTCGATAAAACACCGGAATTATCGACGTCTTCTTTGCTGCAGAATATAAGCGGAATAGGCAAAGAAACGGCACTGGAAATAGTTTCTTCTTCATGCCCTAAAGACAAATTTTTCGAGTTGGTTAATCTTGACAGCGGTTATTCCCCTTGCCTACGATACGACGAACAAGACCGTTTATGCGGATACTTTGTTATGCCATACTCTTCTATAATTGGTCGTTATGTATCCCATAATTCAATGAACGAGTGCCTAGACGCATACTATTCGCTTTACGACGGCTTGGAGCGAAAAAAAGCGGCGACAAAAACGATAACCACGCTACTTCTACGTTTACAACAGAAAACCGAACGTCGAATCGCCGATAATTTAGAAAAATTAGACGCTGCAAATAAAGCCGAAGAACTGCGAATTTTCGGAGAATTAATTTTATCGAATATTTATCTTATAAAGCCGTCGGACGAAAGTTTAACTTGTCATAATTATTATACCGATTCAAGTATAACGATAAAACTCGACAACACTTTAAGCCCCGCTCAAAACGCTCAAAATTATTTCAAAAAGTATGCTAAGGCAAAACGCGCCGCGCTTGTTGCAAAAGAACAATTGTCTATACTGTACCCTCAACGAGAGTATCTCGAAAGCATAAAAGCGTCTATAGAGAATTCCACATTAAAAGTCGAATTTGACGAAATTCTCGACGAATTAAACGCTCTCTCCGGCTATAAGAAAAATCAACGTAAAAATCCGAAAATAAAGCCGTCAAATCCCGTTTCGATAGTTATTGACGGATACCGGGTTTATTTCGGAAAGAATAATCTACAAAATTCGAAAGTCACGTTTGAACTTGCTTCGGGTTCCGACTTGTGGCTTCACGTAAAGCAAAGTCACGGCACACATCTTATTATTAAGGGACAACCTCCCGAAGAAACGATAAAAAAATGCGCGCAAATTGCCGCTTTTTATAGCGAAGCGAAAAACTCTTCCAAGGTGGACGTAGATTATACGCTAAGGAAATTTGTAAAAAAGATTCCCGGAGCAATGCCGGGAATGGTTACTTACACAAACTACAATACTATTCTCGTAGCACCATGTGATTATAACTTTTTCTTAGAAAAAAAGGAGTAAACTTCTATGAAATCATTAAAAGAATTGTTCCAAATCGGCAGAGGTCCTTCCTCGTCGCACACCATGGGACCCGAAAAAATCGCTAATTTTTTTAAGAACAAATATTCTAACGCTAATTACAAGGTAATTTTGTATGGTTCTTTGGCGCTTACCGGAAAAGGCCATGGGACAGATCGCGTCTTACGCACCGTTCTCGGAGAAAAAACCGAAATTGTTTTCGACGCTGAAACCAAGAATATAAAACATCCGAATACGCTTGACATGTTTGCTTATTCTAACGAAGGCGTCCTTCTCGGTCAAATTCGCGCTTACAGTATAGGCGGAGGCGCAGTGGAAATCGAAAACGAGACATCCGTCACGCCGCAAGAGGTATATAAACTTAATACTTTTGACCAAATCAAAGAATATTGCGAAGAACATGAAATTCGGATTTGCGATTACGTTTATGAAAATGAACCCGAAATAAAGGAATACTTAGCCGGCATTTGGGAACAAATGCAACGCACAATAAAACACGGACTTCACGCTACCGGCATTCTTCCCGGAGGTTTGAACGTTCAACGTAAAGCGCATTATCTATATACCCAGCATCATATTGACGAAACGCCGGAAACCTGTGAAAACAGATTAGTATGCTCCTATGCTTTTGCCGTAGCGGAAGAAAATGCGGACGGCCAAGTAATCGTCACCGCTCCTACGTGCGGCGCTTGCGGAGTATTGCCCGCCGTATTGTATTATGAATACAAAAAAAGGCATTTTAGCGACGATGCCGTTATAGACGCGCTTGCGACAGCCGGCCTTATCGGCAATCTTATAAAGACAAACGCCTCCATAAGCGGCGCAGAGTGCGGCTGTCAAGCGGAAATCGGCAGCGCTTGCGCTATGGCTGCGGGCGGACTTGGCGAATTATTTCAAATGAATATAGAACAAATAGAATATGCCACCGAAATTGCCATCGAGCATCATCTCGGGCTGACGTGCGACCCGGTTAACGGCTTGGTACAAATCCCTTGCATAGAAAGAAATGCCGTCGCTTCAATGCGCGCTCTTAATGCAGTTAACCTAGCAAATTTTCTTACGGAAACGCGTAAAGTTTCTTTAGACACGATTATCCAAACAATGTATGAAACCGGTAAGGATATGTCATCAAGATACAGAGAAACCAGTGAAGCCGGCTTAGCGAGAACGTACATCGAACATAAATAATAAATCTTTATTGCATAAAAAAAACACTCCGTCTTAATTCGGAGTGTTTTTTTTAGTTTTGGGTTTTTTTATTTCGTTTCTTCGTCGGACTCTTCTTTCTTGGCAGAACCTACTTCATAAGTACTGTCAGCTTCAACGGGCGCAGACATAAGACTGTTTACTTCGTCCACGCCTTCTTCGTCAACTTCTCCGTTCTTTTGAGCTCTTTTCTTTATTGCCTTAATGATAATGTTGGTTACGATTCCAAGAATGAGAGCGGTTGCGATAGCGGTAATCGACACCGTTTTAGAAACTGCACCGTTTTCCAATGCGTAAGGAATGTTTATGGACAATCCGCCTATTCCGGCAATCAATATCGCGCTTACGGTAAACAAGTTTTCATTGTCTCCAAGGTCGATATCCTTAAACATCTTCAAACCGCTTACTGCGATGAAGCCATATAAGGTGAAGCAAACGCCACCCATTACGCAAGAAGGAATCGTTCTTAATAGCGCCATAATGGGACTAAAGAAGGATATGATTATGCATAGAACAGCCGCTACGAAAATCGTTCTTACCGATGCATTTTTTGTTATAGCGACGCAGCCTACGGATTCGCCGTAAGTCGTGTTGGGGCATATACCCAATATCGTGCCGAAAATCGAACCTACGCCGTCTCCGAGAAGAGTTCTCGTTAATCCGGGTTCATTTTCAACCAAGTCGCGATTGATTATCGAACCGAGATTTTTGTGGTCTGCTATATGTTCTGCAAATACTACGAACGCTACGGGTATGAATGCCAAGGCGCACTCGGCAACTCCCGCGCCGCTTATCATTGCCGCGCCGCTTATGGAGCTTTCATGGTTTACCAATTCTTTTATTGCTTCGATTAAAGCAAAATCGGGATATGTGAAGAATGCCTGTACTTTATCTCCTACGGAAGCAGAGGCTTGTCCGAGCGGCGCGAAATTAGATACTAACGGACTCCAATCGACAATTTTTAAGTAAGGTACGTCAAAGCAGTAACCGAAGATTGAGAAAACGGAAGCGACAGCATAGCCTGCGCCTATACCGATAATAAACGGAATTAACTTTAATCCTTTAAACTTGTTTTGAACTGAGCAGATTATTATGGTAATGAACGCAACAAATCCGCAAAGTAAAGCTATCAGATTGTAAGTGGAATCCGTAGAAATCACGTAAGTTTTATCTGCCAAGAATTTAGCGTATTCGATAGAATAAAAGCCGCTTGCTTTAACTAAATCTCCTACTGCGTTGCCGGCTAGTGAAAGACCTATCAAAGCAACGGTGGGTCCGATAATTACCGGCGGCATCAGTTTACTTACCCAATGCGAACCCGCAAATTTAATTACAATGGCAATCACGACGTATACCAAACCGGCAAGAATCGAACCAACGATTATACCGCAGTATCCATACGCCATTGCACAACCTAGCGAACTTAAAAATGCAAACGAACTTCCTAAGAAAACGGGACTCTTAAATCTCGTAAATAGTAAGTAAACGATCGTTCCTACGCCTGCGCCGAAAATTGCCGCGGGAATTTGAGTGGGAAGCCCGATAATCGTAGGAACGGCAATTGTGGCCGCCATTATTGCCAATACTTGTTGGAAAGCAAATACTAACAATTTACTGAACTTCGGTTTGTCATTGACATCATAAATCAATTTCATTGTAACCAATTTCTCCTTTTTGTGTATTTTATTTGTTGTTTTTTATTGTAACTTCGTCTATTCCGTCCACTTCCGTCAAGAAAACTTTAATAGTTTCGCTTTTCGATGTCGGAATGTTTTTTCCTATATAATCAGCGCGTATGGGTAATTCTCTATGACCTCTGTCGATTAAAACCGCTAATTGGATCCTTTTAGGCCGACCGCATTTGATTACCGCTTCCATCCCCGCTCTTGCGGTTCTGCCGGTAAATAAAACGTCGTCGACAAGTATTACGGTTTTGTCGACGACGTCAATATTAAAAATAGGTTTTTCAACGGGAATCGCAACCGACACGTCGTCACGATATCCGGAAATATCGAGAACCTCGCAAGGCACCGAAATTCCTTCGAAAACGCTAATCAGCGACGATAATCTTTTAGCAAGAAACTCTCCTCTCGTTTTAATTCCCAATAAAACGATATCGTTAAGATTATCGTTCTTCTCGACGATTTCATGCGCAATACGGGCTAAAGTTCTTCTTATTCCTTCGTTATCGAGCATTATTCCCTTTGCTAATAATTCTTTCATTTTTCTCCAAAAAAACCTGCAGCAGAAATGCTTGCAGGTATAGTTTTACAAGAGTTATAAATCCAATTCCTTACTGGCATCTCTGTACCAATTTAAAGTACTATTAAGATACTAACACACTTCAAAATAAAAATCAAATGTTTTTAAAGGTTTTTTTCAGAAATTTAAAAATGCGCTGCAACCGCAAGGCAATACTATTCCATCGGCACCTTTTATTCCGATTTCATCGGCGTCTACTTTTTCTTCCTCGGCATCAAAAACTTTAAGTAGTATATTCTTCATTACTGTAGGTTGCAAACCTGTCGTATATGAGTTAATCAAATAAAACAGCGGCTCGTCGCTAATCACTTGTTTGGTAAGTTTAACGAGGTCGTATATTCCCTCTTCCAATCTCCACATTTCACCTTTAGGACCTCTACCGTAACTCGGAGGATCCATTATTATGGCGTCGTATTTCTTTCCTCGTCTTATTTCTTTTTCTACAAACTTTATGCAATCGTCGACTATGAATCTCGCTTTCGTCATATCCACGTTCGACAAATTGCAGTTTCTCTTTGCCATATCGCACATTGCCTTCGCGGCGTCGACGTGGCAAACGTTGGCCCCGGCGGACAAACACGCAACCGTTGCCCCTCCGGTATATCCGAATAGATTAAGTACCTTTATTTCGCGCTTGCTCTTTTCTATTGCGTCTATCATTCTTGCCCAATTTACCGCTTGCTCCGGAAAAATACCCGTATGCTTGAAATTCATAAGTTTTAATTCAAAAGTCAACTCGCGCCAATGCACATTGAATTTATCGGGAATTTTTTTTCTTGTTTCCCATGCTCCACCTCCGGTCTTGCTTCTATGGTAAATGCCGTGTAAACCGTTATATTTAGTCATATCGAAAGACGCAGGCCAAATGACTTGCGGATCGGGCCGTAACAACACGATCCCGTTAAAATTTTCTAATTTTTCTCCTAAACCGCTCGCTATCAATTTATAGTCTTTCCATTCATTATTTGTTTTCATCTCTATCTAATTCCTTTTCCACAAGTTTTACGGTGTTATTCATCCTTTCTTTTAAGTTCGCTTTTCTTAGCAGCATCATTTGTCTTTTTAATTCGCTATAATCTTTACTGCATAGCAGTTTTTCTATTATCGCTTCCTCTAAATGGACTATCCTCTCGATAATATTTTCTCTTATTCCGTCAAAATACGGGGTACTCACATCGATAGCAAAACCCGTACCGTATATATCGAAAATTCTCAAAATATGGTTTAATCGATTTTTTACGGGTAATTCGTCCGTAACGCAGTCCATCTCGTTATTAATTAATACATAGTCGTCGTTATCGACGACAATTTTTAATACATATCTTGAATTGATATACGATAAGCAGTGCTGAATATTGTTTTCTTTTAGGGTATTCCTTATCATATTGTTTGTTGTTTTTAGATTGTTTAATGCCGAAGTATAAACATAATCTCCCCAAAACGTCGACATGATCTCATTTCTATCCATGCCCTCTTCGCCTTTTAAGTAGTACGTAAGAAAGAGATCTTTGGCTTTTTTTGTTTTCCAAGGTATTTCTTTACCTTTTATCATCACCGAACTATTGCCAAAAAGTTTAATCTTCACTCCTTGCGAAAATTGTTTACCCGTATAAGTCATATTGTCTTTTTCGATTTCTCTTAGCAAATTAACCGATAACTCGTTTCTTTTTGCATATTGCAATAAAGGGGTAAATACTTCGCTAAATGGTTTTATAAAAACTTCTAATCTATAAAGTTCAATATGCTTTAGCGTTTTGCTTATCACTTCCGAAACAACCGAATAATCGGCAAAAACTATTTTACAATCGGCATATACCGCTAAGTTTATACAACTAAGCAATCTATCTCCATGTAAATTAACCGCGGACTCGGCGTATTCGGACGCCTTTTGAAAATCACGTTTTTTCCAATAACAGTATGCTTGTGTTACAAGGACGGCGTGTTCGGATTTTTCGTTTATGTTCTTTTCTTGGTTGCGTAAAACAAGAGAAACCATTCTGTTTCTTGCAAACTCGGCGTCGCCAACCGTGGCGTTTATGATTGCGTTAAAAGCATACAGAATTATGGATTCGTCTTCTCGCTGCGTATCGGAACGCATAACGTTTTCCGCTATACTTATCGCTTCCGCGCCGTTATCGTTTCGCAATGCGATAATGCTCTTCATAATGCTTGCGTTGCCGATTCCGTAATCGTATTCATATTCTCTGCTTTTCTTTAATACACTATCCGCTTTCAGCGTTGCCGTTATAAAATCTTCCACATGCAAGTATGAAAAAAACGCATTGCCATGCGCTATAAAAAAGGGCTGTCTTATATATAATGTACTTAGCATTGATATTGCAGACTCATATTGTCCTAAATAATAATAGGTTTCGGCAACAACATATAGGCATTTATCGTACCAATATTTATTTTCGTTGGTAGTAGAAAGAATCTCTTCTCGATAGGCTTGAATCTTTGCTTTAGTTTCCGATAAATCTTCGTATTGAATCAAATACGGAAGCAATTCCAAACTCCCTATCA
>CAKRAY010000051.1 GCA_934296355.1 uncultured Clostridia bacterium | reverse complement strand
ACGAAGCAAAACGCTCGTACCCGTAAAGGACCGAAGCGTACCGTAAGTCGTTCCAAGAAGTAGGAGGTAGAATATGGCAGTAAGAAAGTCTACTATTAAGAAAAGAAAAGACCTTAAACGTATAGAGAAAGGTCAAGTACACGTACATACCACTCATAACAATACAATCGTAACCGTAACCGACATGCAAGGCAACGCGATCAGTTGGGCGTCCGCGGGTATGCTTGGATATAAAGGTTCCAGAAAAGAAACCGCTTTCGCGGCGACTCAAGCGACCGAAAAGGCAGTTAACGAAGCGAAACTTCACGGAATCAGAAAGGTAGAAGTATATGTTAAGGGAACCGGACAAGGAAGAGAACCGAGCATTCGTGCTATCCAAAGTTGCGACGTAGATATCACGATGATTAAGGACGTATCTCCCATTCCGCACAACGGATGCCGTCCGCCCAAGCGCAGAAGATTGTAATTAGAGGAGGTACACAATGGCTAAATATACAGGACCCGATTGTCGTCTATGCAGACGCGAAGGTTGCAAATTATTCCTTAAAGGCGATAAATGTTATTCAGAAAAGTGCATATTCATTAAGCGTCAGGCAGCTCCCGGAGTACACGGCGCGATGAAGAAGAAGCCCACGCCTTATAGCATTCAGTTAAGAGAAAAACAAAAAGCAAAGAGAATCTATGGTTTAACCGAAAAGCAATTCCATAAATATTATCTTATGGCGGAAAAAATGCGCGGCGTTACCGGTGACAACATGCTTATTCTTCTTGAAAGAAGACTCGATAACGTTATTTACAGAATGGGTATCGGCGTAAGCAGAGCGCAAGCAAGACAACTCGTTAACCACAGACACATTACCGTTAACGGCAAACCGCTCAACATTCCGAGTTATCTCGTTAAAGCGGGAGACGTAATCGAAGTTAAAGAAAACAAGCAAGAAATGCCCTTCTTTACCGAACTTAAGAACGCAAAACTTTCCAAGAGCGTAAAATGGTTGGAATTCAACACCGAAACGCTTAAAGGAAGCGTAACCGCATTACCCACTCGCGAAGATATCGATATGGATATCCAAGAACACATGATCGTCGAGTTGTACTCCAAATAATAGAGTAGAGTAAGGAGGATTTGCCAAAATGATGGAAATAGTAAAGCCTAAATTAACGGAAAACACTATAATTGAAGAAAGACGCTCCCAATTCGTCGTAGAACCTTTGTTAAGAGGTTACGGAACGACTATCGGAAACTGCTTACGTCGTATTCTTTGCACCGATTTACCGGGCGCGGCGATTGTCGGCGTGGAAATCGAAGGCGTTAAACACGAATTCAGCACCGTTGCAGGCGTTAAGGAAGACGTTGCGGAAATCATCCTCAACTTAAAAGAAATTGCGGTTAAGGTATATTCCGAAGAGAACTTTGAAACGCAAAAAGTCAAGTTACACAAGGAAAAAGGCGGAGTAATTACCGCTGCGGACATAGAAGTTAACACGGATATCGAAATTATGAATCCCGACCAATACATTTGCACGTTGGAAGACGGATTCGTATTCGATATGACGTTAACGATCGGCACGGGTAGAGGATACGTTCCCGGTTCTGCGCAACCGAAGAGCGACCTTCAACCTATCGGATACATTCCGATCGACTCCCTTTTCTCCCCCGTAGTAGCGGCGAGTTATCAAGTAGAACCTACCAGAGTTAAGCAAGACCTTAACTATGATAAACTTACCATTGACGTAACCACTAACGCAACGAGTTCTCCGAGAAAAGTCGTTGCTTTGGCAGCCAAGATCATGAGCGACCACTTAAGGTTGTTCATCAACCTCATTGAAGATATGGATGACCACGATATCTTGGTAAGCAAAGACAATAACGAACAACAAAAGACTCTCAGCATGAGCATCGAAGATTTGGACCTCAGCGTACGTCCTTTGAACTGCTTAAAGAGAGCGGGCATAACCACGATAGAGGACCTCATTAAGAGAAGCGAGGACGATATGTTGAAAGTGCGTAACTTAGGACGTAAGTCTCTCGACGAAGTTATCATGAAACTCAAAAATATCGGATTAAGCCTTTACAATAAAGACGAATAAGGAGAATAAAAAATGGCGAACAATCGTAAATTAGGCAAGAGAAGCGACCAGAGAGTTGAACTTTTATATAGCCAAGCAGCACAACTCCTTTGGAACGGCAAAATAGAAACCACCGTAGAAAGAGCAAAGGAAGTAAGAAAGATTGCCGAAAAGTATATAACGTTGGCTATCAAAACCTATCAAGACACCGTTAAAGTAACCAAGACCAAGGTTAACGCGAAGAACGAGAAAGTCGAAGTAGAGTTCACTAACGACGGCGCTAAGAAGTTAGCGGCAAGAAGAAGAATTATGGCTGCTTTCCCCGACTTACAAGAAGTAAAGGATATGAAAGAAAGCAAAGAAACGTTCCGTAACCGTACAGCCGATATCAACCATCCCTTGGTAGAAAAGTTATTCGGCGAATACGCTCCCAAGTATGATAAGAGAGCGCAAGAACTCGGTCAAGGCGGCGGCTACACCAGAGTTATCAAGCTTGCTAATCGTCGCGGCGACGATGCGGCTATGTGCATTTTGGAATTAGTCGACTAATTACTTAGTATTAAAGCAATAAAAAAGACTACGTAAGATTACGTAGTCTTTTTTTTATGACCTTCACATAGTGAAGCGATTATCTTTGCGAATTTTTTTACCCGAGAAACTTCTTAGGTGAGGTCGGCGAGGTAAAAAGCGTTTATGCACTTTTCCATAAGCGCGATATCGTTGTATCCGACGGTTTCGATTGCCGAATGCATAGCCAGTTGCGCCAGTCCTATATCGCAAGCGTTCATTGCATACGCCGCGCTCGACATAAGTCCGATCGTACTACCGCAACGCAAGTCGGAACGATTATAGTATTCTTGGAATAATACGTCGTTAGTTAAAAGTATGTTTTTCAAGATAGCGGAGGAAACGCCGTCGGTAGAATAGTTCGTGTGATGTTTTATCACGATACCGCCGTTAAGCGTAACCTTGTTAAGCGGGTCGCTCTTTTCCGGATGGGCGGGATGTACGGCGTGTCCGTTATCTACGGAAAGGATAAAGCCGTATTCTTTTGCGTAAGCCAAATCGGAGTTTGAGAGTCCGAGAGCGGCAATAATGTCACCCAAAAGCGCGGAACGCGCGCCTTGTTTAGTGTAGCTTCCGATTTCTTCGTTATCGAAACATGCGCATATTTCAATATCGGGGGAGTCGGAATCGATAATTGCGCATATTGACGTATATACACTTGTTAAATTATCGATACGAGGCGACGCAAGGAATTCGTTATTCCGTCCCGTGCGCGTCGATTTAACGGCAGGTACGACGAAAAGGTCCGCGTCGAGAACTTCCGCGTCGGTAAGTTCGGCGTAAAGGTCGTCGCCGCTTGTTCCGAGTAGTGGCAACATATCGGTCTGCGCATTAAACGAACAATTCTCGTTTACGCCGGGGTTATGGTGTATCGCCAAACCAGGAACGTTCACGAAGAAGTCGCTTTCGTAGAGTTTTGAAACGACTTTTCCGTTTTCTTTGACCAGAAGTCTACCCGCAATTTTAAGCGGAATGTCTATCATACTGTACAGTACAAGACCGCCGTAAACTTCGGTGTTGATACGTTTACCTTCCGGACAGTCGATAAGTTTTTTGCCTTTTACTTTCAACGCCGGAGAATCGGTGTGGCTTTCTACGATTTTTAAAACCGGTCTTTCACCGTTGCCGACGCGGAAAGCGATGATCGCGCTGTCGTTTTTGGTAACGAAGTACTTGCCGCCTTTTTCGGGAACAAAACCGCTATATAGGTTTATTTCGTCGAATCCCGCTTCGAGCAGCATTTTCTTTACGTTGTTTACCGCATGAAAAGCGGTGTGTGAAGTATCAAGAAATTCATTTATGAGCATATTAACACCTGCCGATATTTTTGAATATATTTTACCACTAAAACGAGAAGTTTACAACGCTTTACGTCGAAGAATGAAAAAACACATATAAAAGCAATTGTTAATTAAGGAAATATGGACATTTATATATATTTATGATATAATTTTAATTACAAAAGCGGCGGCGCGTTTCGTTCCGATTATCGAACCGTACCGCGTGAAGGAGCGGAAAATGTTTTTGGTTCTGGGAATTATTATCGGAGCGGTTATCGTCTCCGTTTGTTACGGCGCGACAATGCTCGGGTACTTCTCTTTGCGGAAAAAAATGGCGCATAGAAAGTACATACCCGAAGTCGTAATCATCTCGGTGGCCATTCTCGTCAGCATCGCGTGTAAGGCGGTTTTCCTTGCCACGAATTCCAATGAATTTCAAAATAAAAATTTGGTAGACGGTATCGCTTTGTTTTTCAAATCGATTTACAGCGGCATAGGCGGCTTGACTTTCGAGGGTTTGGAAGGTAACGAAGAGGCGGCGGCGATTATTTCATGTCTATATTACGGCAGTTCTTTATACGCTGGCATGATCGTACTCAGCACGATTACCGCCAAAGCGAATTACGAAATATACAGTTATTTGGCGTTAAGGTTCGAAAGAATCGCTTTCTTTTTCGGTAAAGAAAAAGATATGTACGTTTTTGCCGGCGTTACCGACGACACCGTTACGCTCGCCAAGGATATTAAACGTAAATACGACGAGGAAAACAAAAAGTGCCTTATTATCTTTACGGGCGATAGAATAAAAGCTTTTGAACGCGGCGAACCGCTTAATAGAGAGATCATGAGCAACGGCTTTTTGTATTGGTCGTATACGAAATCGGGCAAGAGGAATAAAGGCGCGTCGATTTTCGCCAACCTCGGCTTGCGCCCCGACAACGACTATTATATAAGTTATAACAAAGCGCATACGAAAACCCAAGCGCACGTCTTCGCCTTTTGTTTGAGCGAGAATAAAACAGGTTTGGAAGAAACGAACAGCGATATAGTTTTCGACGAACTTAAAGCCATGACGAGAGAAATGTTTTTCGGCCGCAGAAAACCGCAGAAAAAGAGTATCGTGCATTATCACGTGCTTACCAATAACGTAATAAACTATGAATTCTACGAAACCGAAAAAAACGAAACGATAAACACGGCGTTTATAGAAACTTATAACGACGCGATTGCCAAAATTGCCAAGTCGCAATCGACCTATAACGCGGTAAAATGCGGAGAAGACGACCTGATCGTCACCGAATGGCGTGTGAACGCGATTGTAAACAAGTTGATTGCAATTTATTTTGAAGGTACGGAAAAAGATAAATCAAACGCAAGCGACTACGCGAAGCGTTTGACTTTCCGCGTGAACGAATACTTAAGAGAATATTTAAGGAAAAACGTTCTCGGCTTGATAGAAGATGCGGACGACGCGCGACGTTTAGGCAACAAGTTCTTTTTGCGTAGACAAGCGTATATTATTAAAGCGTCGGACAAAGAAGGGGTTTTCGAGAAAATATCCCTTTTGATAAACGATTTTTTCAATAAAGAGTTTAACGAAAAATCGAAACACACTGTAAACGAGAGCGATTTTCTGCGTAGCGAGTACGCGCAAATAAAGGTCGTCAGCGAAGGGTTGCTTGCCGGTAAGTGTTTGTCTGAAGAGCGTAACGCCACGTTTTTAGGCAAAGGCTTATCCCTTCTTAAGGATAAAGAAACGCGAGATAATTATTATCGGGTCGCGATACTCGGCTTCGGACAAACGGGACAACAGTCCATGGACGCGCTCTTTATCAATACTTCTTACGTCGGTAAAGACGAAAACGGCGACTACGCGCCGACTGTTTTCAAGGCGGACGTGTTTGACCGGGACGTCGATTCGGTTTCCGGACTTTACGCGTACAATCATCCGCTATTCTATTGTGTGAATACCGGTTCTAAGTATTGCGCCGAGGGCTCGAACCCCGGAGAAAAGGAAAGAAACAGAATAAAAAATATCTATAAAGATTGCGTAAACGATAATGCGGGCAAGACGGAGACCGATTTTGACGAGATAGAAAAGTTAATGGGTTTCCCGCAAGTTTATTTCCATAACGTGTCTTGTGCGGCAAGCGACTTTATAGAAGAACTCGATAAAAACATGGGCGACGAGAATTACGCGCAAAGAAGCGTAGGAAGAATAAAAAAATATAATTATCGCGCATTTATAATAACGTTGGGCGAAGACGAAATAAATATCGCTATAGCTAACGCGCTTATCGACGACATTAAGCACGAAACCGACATTTGCGGTAAAGAAACGCTGGACACGCCACAAGTGATATATGTAAACGTTCGCGACAAGCATAATTACCACAGACTGAATTGGCGCGCGAGCGATATCGAGCATTTAGGAAACAAAAGTTTGCTCGTTATCCCTTACGGAAGCGCGGAGAGTATGTATAGTTACGAAAAAATCGTAGACGAAACGGAAGCGATGAAGATAAACTATCTTTATAACAAACTCGGAAAACTTTATAAAGCGAGCAGAAGTTATAAAGACTATTTCTATGACTTGAAAAACGCGAAAATAGCCGAAGGCGACGAAGACGCCATGGCGCGCGAATGGCTGGATATAGGAATGTTCGCTAAGGAGTCGAACGAATCTACCGGTAAGTTTATTTTACAATTCGAAGAAATGGTGCGCGAAAAGAAAGAATTTACCGACGACGACGTGGCGAGTTATATGCACACCGAACATACGAGATGGGATAGGTTCCACATGAAGTGCGGATATATGTACAACGCGCAAGCGGATAACACCGCAAGCGGCAAATTCAAAAAGTATCGTTCGTGCCGTAAGGAACACAGTTGTTTAGTGCCGTTTAAGTACTTGAAAGGAACGCAACAATACGATTTGATGTGCGCGGGTCTTGCCGTAAGAAATATTAAAGGAAAATTGTGATATACTAAAAAAAGGAGAAAAAATCATGGAAGTAACTCTTACAAAGAATAATTTTAACGAAGAAGTTTTACAATCGGACATACCCGTATTGGTGGATTTTTGGGCGACGTGGTGCGGACCGTGCCGTATGATCGCGCCTATTATAGAAGAACTTGCCGAAGAACTTAAAGGAAAAGTCAAGGTGGGCAAGGTAAACGTCGACGAAGAACCTGACCTTTGCGACGATTACCGCATCAATACTATCCCCACGATAATGCTTTTTAAGGACGGCAAAGAAGTTAAAAAGTCTATCGGATATAAAGAAAAAGAGTTTTTTATCGAAGAATTCTTAAAATAAAAAACTTTTTAAGTTTTATTAGCGAAAAAGTTTGACATTTTATCGGTAAATAATTATACTCGAATTATTAGAAAATCAACGTGGCAAAACTTTGCATACTTTTACGGATATTATTTTAGACGGACTAATATTTGAGTATCGGTTGATTTTGCCAAGGAAAAAAAATAAAAAAGCAGTGACCGATTGTAACAAATCGGTCATTTTTTTGCAGAGAGGTAAAAATGATTATCATAATTAAACAGGACTATGAAAAGAAGCAACTTGACAACCTTATCAAGTGGGTAAAGAGTCAAGGTTTGGGCGTAGATTTAAGTCGCGGCGACCACTCGACGATTATCGGGGTTGTAGGCGACACGAGTAAAATCGACGTCGATTTGGTGCGTTCTCTCGATATCGTAGATAGCGTTAAGAGAATTCAAGAACCGTTCAAACTCGCCAATAGGAAGTTTCACCCGGACGATACCGTGGTTAACGTCGGCGGAGTAAAGATAGGCGGAGATAATTTTACGGTAATAGCGGGTCCGTGTTCGGTAGAAAGCGAAGCGCAAATCATCGGCGTTGCGAAAGCCGTGCAAAAATCGGGCGCGAAAGTGCTTAGGGGCGGCGCGTTCAAACCGCGTACTTCGCCGTACTCGTTCCAAGGCTTAAAGGAAAGCGGAATAGAACTGCTATTGGAAGCCAAGAAAGAAACGGGTATGCCTATTGTGACCGAAATAACGGGCGTAACGCAAATAGACCTTTTCAAGGACGTAGACATTTTGCAAATCGGCGCAAGGAATATGCAAAACTACGAATTATTGAAAGAAATCGGCAGATTACATAAGCCGGTGCTTCTTAAACGCGGTTTTTGCAACACGATAGAAGAATGGTTGATGAGCGCGGAATACATAATGAGCGAAGGCGCGAAGGATATCATACTTTGCGAAAGGGGTATAAGAACGTTCGAGCCGTATACGCGTAACACGCTCGACCTCTCGGCAATTCCCGTCCTTAAAGAACTCACGCATTTACCCGTTATAGTAGACCCTTCGCACGCGTCGGGATTAGCGAGATTGGTCAGACCTCTATCCCTTGCCGCGGTAGGAGTGAGCGCGGACGGACTTATGATAGAAGTGCATAACGACCCGCCGCACGCTTTATGCGACGGCGCGCAATCCGTTCGCCCCGAACAGTTCGAAGATATTATGCAAAGCGTGAACGTTATGTTACCGCTCGTAAATAAGGAAAGAATAAGATGAACGTAGGAATATGCGGATTAGGCTTAATGGGCGGTTCGTTCGGAAGGACGTTGGTAAAAAAAGGCGCGCATAAAGTGTACGCCGCCGACGTTTCGGAAAACGCGCTTCTTAAAGGCGAAATGCTGAAAGCCTACGACGAAAGACTGACTAAAAACAACGCCTCGGAACTCGACCTGTTTATAGCGGCGGTTACGCCCGACAAAATACGAAGCGTATTCGAAGAATACCTTCCTTTGCTTAAAAAAGGCGCGACGGTAATCGATTTTTGCGGAATTAAAAGACCGATAGTAAGCGTAATGCGAGAGTTTTCCAAAATGTTCCCGGAACTCGTCTTTATCGGCGGACATCCGATGGCGGGAAGAGAGTTTTCGGGAATAGAACGCTCTACGACCACGCTTTTCGAAAAGGCCTCGATGGTGCTTGTAAACGTCAACGCGGATATTTTTACGCTCGACGAAGCGAAAAATTTCTTTATAAATAGCGGTTTCGGAGAGGTGGTGTTTACCGACGCCGACACGCACGACGAAATGATCGCGTACACTTCGCAACTTTGTCACGTCGTGTCCAACGCGTTTATAAAAAACGAAAACGCCGTCAAACATTCGGGCTTTTCGGCGGGAAGTTATAAGGACCTTACCAGAGTAGCAAGACTGAATCCCGATATGTGGACAA
>CAKRAY010000050.1 GCA_934296355.1 uncultured Clostridia bacterium | reverse complement strand
ACTTAACGCTATATGCGATTTTGTTGCAGTCATCGGTCACGGTGCCGAACACGCGCCTGTCGTGGTAGCAAGCGGAAGTAAGTTTGGGCGCTTCGGAACTGCTCTGCATTTTCTCGCCGTCGAACAAATAACACATACCGTTATCGTCGTAGGCGACCAAACAGTCTTTTCCGGTCATATTGAAGTTCACGAACGACGCTTGTTCGCTACTTAAATGAAAACCGAGCGAGCCGTAAACGAGATCTCCGAAAAAATCCGTGCCGCACACGTCCTTATTATCGAGAAAGTAGACGAGTCTGTCTTTTCGCGTTTTCGTAGCGTAATCGTATCTTTGATAAAAAAACGCGTCGAGTATAAGACGCCCTTTTTGCGCCGGTTGAGTGAAAAGATTACCGTTCACTCTCGCTTGTCCGACTCCGAAAGAACCGCGAACGTAGTTTTCGCCTACGGTAACGTTATACCCCCGTCGCATTTCCCCTATCGGCGCGTACTCTTCGTTCCCCGTTACGTTCACGCCGGCAAACGCGGTGATGCCGACGTGTTTTTTGTTCGTCGCGACTTTGGGGTAAAGGGTTATTTCTCTACTAAAACTCACGGCTTCTCAACGTTACCTTTCTTGCCGAATAAGAAAGATTTTTTATGGCGCCCGCGTATCGCGCCGAGTATGCGTCGCTTTCGGTATACAAACCTTTTCTGCGGCAAAACTCTCCGGCAACGCCCGCCGCAAGCACGTTCGCCGTGTATTTTGGCGGCAAACAAAGTTCGCTCGTCAAAGCCAAATCTCCGAGCGTAAAATTATATTTTATCTCGTACTCTCCCGAAAGCGGCAACGTTATTCTGTCGGCGTATTCGGTAAAAGGCACTTTTTTTCCGTCGTAAACCGCGCTTATTATCGATTTGACTTTCTTGGAAAAAGACGAATAAAGAATTTCCTTATCGAACGCGTATAACTTTTCGGACGTTTTCACGTCGATACACTCTTCCACGAGTTCGGCTATAACGCTGTCGCCGCATTTAACGAGTAATTTTTCGTCGTCGGTAAGCGTTTCTCCGAAAGTAGCCGTTACGCCGAGAAGTTCCGCGGTTTTTTGCAATACGTCTTTGAGTATCATATCTCCTCCTATATCCCTTGCACGCGGAGCGTATGCGAAAGTTCGTTTTCGAACGCGTCCCGAGCGTTTTTCACCGCGCCGCGCTCCACCGCGCGATTTTGCCTTTCTATCTCTTCTATCAAAGCGTCGGTATTTTCCACGCGAGTTTCGTACACGCGAATTAACGCCCTTTCGTCGAGATTTTCGTACGGCAACGTCACTTCCAGTTTGCCGCGCGAGTATACGACGAACTTTTGTAAATCCGTGTCGAAAAACACTTCGTACTCAGGGTTGATTTCTTTTAAGCGCGACGCAATATCGAATAAATCGTCGGCTATTTTTATTTTCATACGCTCTCCTCACGCCGCGCCGCGCTTTTTTATCGCGACGCGGCGTATATGATTATTTAATTTTCAGCCTTACTATTAGTTACCGGTGCCGCTATCGCCGCTATTGCCGCTGTCGCCGCTAGCGGGCGTAACGGGCGCGACGTAAGTAAGTTTTGCCTGCGCGGTAGGATTCTTGCAAATGAGGTTACAATACTTAACGAGCGTGGCTTTGTACGCCGCTTTGGATTGAACGGGATTGAGAATTCCGCGTTCTACGCCTTCGAGCCACGTCCAGTCGGCGAGTTGCCCGAGAACGAAGTCGCCGGTATTCAAGAAATACATGCTTCCTTCTTCCATAAAAGGATCGGTGTAAATCGGAATACCGTTATAACTGATAGACTTGAAGCCGCCGTCGAGGTCCATATAATCGACGTTAAGACTTCTGCTACGCATGTGTTCGAGGTATTGACGACGCATATCGTAACCGGAAAGAATGATATCGGGCGTAACGCCTCTGTCCGCTTCGATGGAATCGAGTACGGTCTGGATATCGTTGGTACTGAGTCCGTTCGTGGTATGCTTACCGGGAAGCAAGAACGAGTAAGAAGATTTCGTATTGCCGTATAAAGATCTTACGTTGTCGTTGAAGATATAGGGTATGCCGTAAATCTCCTTGTTATTGCTGCCGTGGACGGTCAGTCTGTAACCGGTAATGGCGGTCGTGCTTCCTACGTACTGGTCGAGTTTTAATTTATTGCTCGTTCTGTCTACGCCGGAAACCTTGACTCCGGACACAACTACGGTAGTGTTGTCGGTCTTTATGATATCGATAACCATTCCTTCCACGATATTACGAGTGCTGTCTACGGTGATTTCGTAGGTGTTGCCCGTAGCGGTAGCGGCAATTTTACAGAGTTCGCCGTCGCCGCTTTGTAAGAGCATTCTTCTTAAATTGAACTTCGCCGCGCGCAACAATTCTTCGATTTGGAAGTTAAGCAAGTTTACCACCGAACCTACGTCGTGTTCGGAAACTCTTATGAGTTTATCGGTAATTTCGAAACTGCCGTAAATGTTCTGCATCGGCGCTCTGAACGTGATGAACGAGGGATTTTGTCCTACCGGAATATCGTCGGACTCGTCCACGCAAGCGATTCCCGAGTTGATTCCGATCGAGTACGGAATATTGATTTCTTTACCGTACACGTTGGTGTTCGATTTTTCGATTTTCTTATAAAAAGGACTCGTGGTGTCGTTAATGGCGTTGGTTACCACGTCGAGATAAACCGAACGCAATACTTTGTCCATATTGGATACTGTCAACATAATTTTCTTTCTCCTATACTAATTCGAATATTTTTTTTGCTATCTCTCCCGCTTCTCTTATCGACCTTGCTTTATACGGTCTTGCGGCCGGGATAGCGCCGCCTTTCGACAAAGTGACGGGCGCGTTTGTGTTTTTTATTTCCTCGAGGTATCTGCTTATCACTTCGTCTCTGTTCGCGTTCTCAGAGAGAACTTTGTCAATAACTTCTCTGTCGCTCGCCATTTCGCTTTTCGTCTTTACCTTGCTCGATAATACGTCAAGCAGCGCTCTTTCCATTACACCGTTTCCCGTCGTCTCCGACCTCGCTACCTTGTCCGCTATCTCGCTCTCGTACTCTTTGGCTATAGGATACCTTGTAAACAGTTCTTCTCTTTGCTCGTTAAGGCTTTTCGCCTTGTTCTGTTGTTCGTATTCTTTCAGCCTCTGACTTCTTCTGGTAAATTCCGCTTCCAAGGCGTTGTACGCTTTAAGAAGATCTTCACCGGAGGAAAACTTGCCGTAAGAAGTTTCCGTAGTCTTGTCGCTTTGCGCGGGATTAACCGAAATTTGTTCTTGCTCCATAATTCGCTCCTTTAACCTGTTTTTTATTTATTTAATAATGTTTTTTTGCGCTTCTTCTCGATTTTCCGTTATGTCTTCTCCTAACGCTTTTCGATGCGCTTTTATATGTTCCGATATCGCTTCTTTTACCGATTCTTCCGCGTCGTCTAATCTCAAAATGAACTTAGTATGTTCCTCTATATGGATAGAATGGTTGTCGTAAACGTTTACTTCGGGAACCTTAATTTTTATTTCTTCGTTTTCTTTAAGCGCGCGTTTCTTTTGTAAATCGTCCTCGTCTTTTACCCTTTTCCAACTTCCGAATCCGAGTAAATCAAGAAGTTTCGTTTTTGCCGACTCGTCGAGTTTTCCGTCCTCGTCGTTAAGTAAGCCCATATCGAAAACTTCTTTTAAGAAGTCTTTTCTGTTGCTTAAAGTGCTTACCGATTCGTCTTCGAAATCGAACACGACGTCGTCGCTCGTGATGTCGCTGCCCTTAAACGCGACCAATTCTCTTTCGCCGTTATCTCCCGCGATTTTTATCAATCTCGAGCCGACGGCATACTGTCTATATAATCTGAGCGTTTGCTTGGACACTTCCTTTATCGCGTTTCTTATACTCTCGGTGGTTACGGTAAGTTTACTGTTCGCTTGTTCGAGCATAAGGTTCAGCGCGGTCGCGCTCATATTGACGGAAGAAAAACTGTTTTTATTGCCGAAATCGGTTACGCCGCTGATCGTAGCGAACTCTTCGAGCAATCTGTCTTCCTCTTCGGCAAAATCCGACGGCACGCTGCCGAAAGTCATCATTTGCGGCGGGTTACAACCTTGACGGTAAACCACTACCTTGCCGGGCGCGATACCCTCTTCGTCGAGGTCGTCCACGTCCACGCTGCCGTCCTCCGCGACAAGCACTCCGGCAGTCATACGATTAAAGAATTCCGCTTTGCGATTCTTCACGTCGTTGTAAGACTTTTGCACCGGGATAAGTCGTTCTATTATGCTCGACCCGAAGAAGTTCGACGGAGCGTTAAGCGCGACTTGCCTTACGAAGGGAATCTTCCTCTCCCCGTTATCGCCGTTTACGTACGGCAACGAACCGTCGTAAAGAAGTTTGTCGCCGGCGACGATGATAAGTCTTCCGTCGCGGTTCTCCGCCGTGGGCGCGCGGTATTCTTCTATAACTACCACGTAGTTTTCTTTATCGGCGCATAACGCTTTTTTTACCAGCGCTTCGTTCTTGAACGCGTTCATTCCGTCGAAGGTCATCACGCTTACTTTTTCGGGGTCGATTTTTACTCCCCACGCGTTCTCGACTTCCTCTACCGGGTAGGCTTTGGCGTGAATCAAACTGCGTAATTCTTCCACACCCGAAGCCGTTAAATCGTCGGGGAATATTTCGTAAGACGGCACGACCGTTACTCTTACGTCCCCTTCGTAAACGTTTTTCTCTTTCGATAAGCACGCGCCTTTATACTTATCCCAGCAAACTTTGTAGAACGCCGCGCCGGTAATCTCCGCCCAGAATATCGCTTCGGAAGTTATACTTCGAAAATTGTTCGCTTCCTTAAAACTGTCAAGCACCGCCGTGGAAAACTTTGCGGAAAACACGTCGTTTTCGTCGCTCGTCGCGGGGCGTACGCTCACGCTCGCTTTCAAATTATTGAACTTAGAAAGTCTTGCTTCTATTATGGGCGCGATATGGTTGAAGACCTTTTTTTGCTCCCAATAATACCTCTTGCTTTGCTCCGCCAAATCTCCGCTCGGTAAAATCTCCGCATACTGATTGCCTATATAAAAGTTTTGATTAAGAAGCCAAATCTTTTCTAATTTCTTTCGTTTATCCACTCTGTTAAGATAGTCTTCGGTTACGCTCTTTACTAACGGGTTTATCTTTTCTTCTCTGTTCACTTAACTATTTCACCTCGCTCGCTTTTAATTCTTTTAATAGTCTTTGTTTTTCTCTTTTTAGTTCTTCGGTACTCATTCTTGCTATTTCGGAATCCCTAAGTTCCATATAGGCTTTCAATGCCGACAAGTCTGGCGGAACGCTCTTTACCGTTGTTTTTTCCTTGACGAGTTTTCTCTCGCCGTTCTCGTCGAACACGTATTCTCTGACGGTCTCTTCGACGTCGTAGCCTTTCGCTTTCTTATAAAGCACGTCTAACAATTCTTATTACCTCGCTTTACCTTCTTCAAAAGGTCGTTATAGTTCTTTAAGATAACGCTCTCTTCTTTCTTTACGGAAGGTCGAACGCGCGACGTAACGTAATAGCGTAATTCGTCCATGGCGTGGTCGTCTTTTTTAATCGGCAAGTCGGCGTTCCCCCAAAAATAGCCTTTTATTTCCCGAATCATATTGACGCACGTGGAGAATATGAAGATTTGCGGCGGGCGGCGCGCGAAAAGCGTTTTTACCGCGCTTATTCCGCTGAACATATTCTTGTTCACTCGGCAGTTCGGTTTTATGCCGCGCTCGTAAAACAGTTCGGCTACGCTTTTCGACGAAGCGAGGGTTCTTTGATTTGCCGCGCTGTCCATAAGCGCTTCCAAATACCCGCCGTAACCCCTCTTCCAATTAAGTCTGTCCGCGATAGCTAGTATCGCCGCGGCATGGTAATCGACGTCCTTGCCGGCTTCGTAATGTTCCGCCACCACGTACACGGTTCCGTCGTAATCGGAGCAGTAAAAATGCGCGCTTAACGGATTGCGAAGTCCCGGGTCGATGCTTATCGTATCCTGCCATTCGAGCGGCACGTCGAAAGGCTGAATTACATGCACGTTCGGGTCGAACTCGGGATAAACCAATCCGCCCTCTTGCTTAAACCTTCCGTAGCGGCGGCTTTCGAGCGTTTCTTCGTCCATGCTCTCTGTAAGGAGTTTTACTTCGTCCTTGTCAAGGTACGGATTATCGCCCCATTCCATTTGCGTGTACCAAACTTCCGGGTTATTGCCGCGATTAAGGAATATCTCGTCATAAACCCAAGTCAAACCCTTTAACGGCGTCATCGTGCCGAACACGTCGCCTTTTTTATCGAGAACGCGCATTTTACATTCGTGATATACGTCCTCGGGCGGTTCTTCGTCGAACCATACGAAATCGAGGCTTGCGCCCTGAAACTTTTCTCTTCCCTGGTCGGCAGATTTGAACCCGATTTTCGACAAGCCGCCGAACACGTTACGCACGACGATTGTGTCGATGATACCGGTAGAAGGACTTCCCTTTTGACCGGAGTGCATAACGACGTCTTCTATCCATTCCGGATTAAGGTAATGCAAGATTTTCGCTTGCGCGACGTCTCTTTGCACCTCGTAACTGACGCTGACCACCCAGCCGAACACGTCCTTTCTGTTTTGTCTATAAGGGTGTATGCCTCTCGCCATCCAAACGGTTTCTACCGCTCCGCACTCGGTTTTGCCGCTTCTGTTGCCGCCGAAAACCCATCTGTTACGTTTAGCGCACTTGTGGAATTCCATTTGCTTCAAATGAATTTTCTCGCCCGTGTTATATCGCGACAAAGTGTCGTATTCTTCGCGCGCCGACAACAAACCGTCTATTTTACGCAGCGTGTAGATAATTTCCCGTCCGTCCATACTCCCTCCCGTAAGGTCGCTAATAAGATAACACTTTTATCGGTACGTTTCGGAAAATTTCGGTAAAAAACGGCTACCTTTTCCGCGCCGTTTCTTGACAAGTCGTTAAAAAGTTCTATACTTGTAACTATTATGATAAAAATATTCGACGTTCTTCCGTCCACGAACGATTACGTAAAAGCAAACTTCGGCGCGTTGAAAAACCTCGACTGCGTCGCGGCGCGTTCGCAAACCGCGGGAAAAGGCCGCAGCGGCAAGAGTTTTTCTTCCCCCCAAGGCGGGCTGTACTTTACCGTATACTTCGACAATCCGTCGCCCGCGCTGTTTTCTTACATGACCGCTCTTGCGGCAATCGCTATGCGGCGGGTTATCGCTCGGCACACGAAAAAGAAAGTTACCGTAAAATGGGTAAACGACGTTTTTATCGAAACGAAAAAGGTTTGCGGCATACTTGCCGAAAGCGTTTTATCGAATAACGCCCTTCGCGTCGCGTTGGGAATCGGCGTCAACCTATTCACGCCGCGCGGCGGGTTCGATAAGAGTATTGAAACCTCGGCTTGCGCGCTCGACGACGAAACCGTTACCGCCGAAAAGTTTTTGACGGAAACGCTAAAAGAACTCCTCGGCTTGTTCGACGAGTTCGAAAAGAACTACGCTATCTTGGAAAGCCTGAGAAGCGAGTACGAAGAAAACTCTTTTTTGCTTGAGAAAACGGTTACCGTTACGAGCGGAAACAAAGTTTACTGCGGCAAAGTTACGGGTATTAACGACAAGTTCAATCTCCTCCTCGATATCGACGGACAAATAACCGCCGTTTATTCGGGAAGCGTGACGAACATTAAAGATTAGAGGCGAAAAATGGTTACGTTATTATCGAAAATCTTCATAAAAAACAGAACCGACTATCAAGACGAAAAGGTCAGGGAGAGTTACGGTTTGATTACCGGCGCGCTCGGAATCGCGCTTAATATTCTCGTCAGCGTGGCAAAAATCGTCATCGGAATCATAACCGGAGCGATAAGCATACTCGCGGACGGACTTAACAACATGTCCGACGCGGGTAGTTCGATAATTTCCATGGTCGGGTTCAAACTGAGCAATAAACCCGTCGATTCAAAGCACCCGTTCGGACACGGCAGAATCGAATACGTTTCCGGACTCATAGTCGCCGTCATCGTCGTAGTAGTGGGCATAGAACTCATTATAAGTTCGATTCAGAACATAGTAACGCCCAAGGAAGTCAACATAAGCGTCCTATCTATGTGTATACTCGCTTTTTCGATTGTCGTAAAACTCTATATGTTTTTCTATAATTACGTTTTCGCTAAGAAAATAAACTCTCTTTCTATGAAAGCGACCGCTATGGACAGCATAGGCGACGCAATAAGCACTTCCGCCGTACTTATATGTTCGATTGTCACCTATTTCACGGGTTTGGTACTCGACCCCTACGCCGGAATTCTCGTAGGCTTATTTATCTTAATTACGGGCGGCAAAACGCTTGCTGAAATCGTAAATAGGCTAATCGGCGAAGCGCCGGATAAAAAACTCGTGGCGGAGATAACCGCTTTCGTCCTTAACTATCCTATCGTGCGCGGCATACACGACCTCGTAGTACACAACTACGGCGAAGGGCGTAAAATGATTTCCTTACACGTCGAGATACCGTCGGACAGCGATATAATGGAAGCGCATGACGTTATCGACAACATAGAACACGATTTGTCACAAAAGTTCCGTTGCCACGCGCTCATACATATGGACCCGGTAAAAACCGACGACCCGCACGTCAACGAACTTAAAGGCGTCGTCACGGGCGTGGTTTCGAGCATAAACCCCGAATTTACCATTCACGACTTCCGTATGAACGAGGGTCCGACGCATACTAACCTCATCTTCGACTTGGTTGTTCCGCCCGAAAATATAAAACACGCCGACGAAATCGTCAAAACCGTCGCCGCCCGCGTCCGCGAAGTCAACGCGACTTATAATTGTGTGATTAACGTGGACATAAAATACTGACTCGGCGCCAAACGTTCGGCGGGTACTTATAGCAGTCAAAAAGAGGTCGGCTGACCTCTTTTTTTTGTGCTAATGCGTACTGTTAACCGCCGAAGCACCGACTATAAGGAAGCCGTTAAGATAACGGTACCAGTCGCAAGGGGGCATTGCATTACAGTCAAAAGAGGTCGTTTTTTGCGACCTCTTTCTTTGTGTAATTCCATTTGTTTCCCCCTTGGTACCGACTAATAAGGAAGCCGTTACGTACCTTACGGCT